>DATBGR010000231.1:0-5573 GCA_036557905.1 Nitrososphaeraceae archaeon
TATTACTTTTGTCCTTCAGTATAGATCTTTGCGAGTTTCTCACGAAATTCTTTTTCTGCTCCTGTCTTTTGAAACATTGCCATCCATTGTTTTTCCATTTTTTCAACAAGAGCATCAGCCGCCTTATCGGTTGCCTGACCCCATCTTGCTTCCATCTTCTTCTTTAATTTCTCTGACATCAATTCCATATTGGCCTTAAAAAATGCCTTTTGCCACATCATGACGCCTATCTCAAGTGGATCCATCATACCTCCATGTCCTCCTCCTCCCATACCTCTCATTTTTCCTTCTGCACTTGCACATACTGAACACGTACTGCCTGATGCATGGCACGGACAAGGACATTCCATATTCTCTTCATGATGACTTTCCATTATTCACAACTCACCTATTAACACTAGATTAAGATGGGTAACTATATAAGTTGGCAAGTCCAGATCTAGTTACTAGGTGCAGATCTGGTAAGTTGATGGAAGATAAGGAAATTGCCTCTGTACAAAAGAACATGGCTAATTGTCCAATTAATAACACTTTCAAAATAATTGGCAAGAAATTTACCGTTTTAATATTGCGTAATATGATTTACCTGAATCAGACAAGGTTCAATCAACTTCTTGATTCGATTGAGGAAATAAATGCGAAGACATTGTCTGCAAGGCTTAAGGAGATGCAAAAAGATGGATTAGTAGAACGAAAGATCTATCCTGGAATTCCGGTAAAAGTGGAATATCGTGTCACTGAAAAGGGAAAGGCATTGATACCTATACTTTATCAAATGGCCAAATTTTCAATTCAGTATTGTCCTAAGGATGTATTCAAAGATAAGAAGCCTAGGACAGTCGAAGAAGTATTTGGATATCAACCAATGTGATGACTTTAGGATGACACTTTAAATGTCTTATAACAATACATTGAGACAAGTCTAATGCAAGTATTTGTGAATATATCAATATGCTAATTACTAAAGCTATAATTAAATTAGCTCCGTTCTGGAATCTATTGTAGTACTTTTTATTGTGATTTCATAATTGGTAAATCAATTTTATTTACCAGAATCGTATATGCCGCAGTCTATTCTAATACACATAAAAATAACAGAACTCTCTCTGGGCCATATATTTAGCAAGCTTGCACTATCGATAAATACTTTATATGCCATTTTTAAGTACGATTAGATAATATGCAAAATTGGGGCGATAAAATAATCTATAATACTATTGAAGAAATTCTAAATCCTTCTCATACAGCGTTAGTTGTATGGGATGCAATACACGCGTCGACAAGAATGATTTTTAATAAAGAAGGGCTTTAGTAGAAATTTGAATTCAATAGTAGAATCGGCACGCAAATCAAATATTCCGGTATTCTTTACGCCAATCATGTCACCATCAAAGCGATTTGAATCTTCAGCAATACTATACACTCGTAGTAAACTAGGATTTGACCGCATGTTCGAGGAGTCTAATGCTAAAGACATGGATTTTACAATAGAACCCAAACAAGATGAAATAATAATAAATAAACATACTGCAAGCATATTTATCGATACAGGCTTTGAGCGTATGCTTAGAAATGCTGGGATTATTACTATACTATTTACAGGTATTGCCACAGAATTTGGAATAGAATCTTGCGCTAGAGATGCCTTTAATAGAGGATTCTATTCTGTAGTAGCTTCAGACTGTGTGTCTTCACCATATAAAGATGGACATGAAAGATCGCTTGAAAACATGAAGAATTTAATAACTGTTTTAAACTCAAAGGAGATTGAGAATGTTTGGCTAAAAGTCTAACCTCTAGAAAAATGGCATCATTTTTGTATTATTGTTTTTAATCTATAATGTTTTGCATTATGAATAAAGCGAGGGATCGTTCTATTATCTAACCATGTCCATTCTATATATGTGGGGCAATAGTTTTTGCACTATTAAATAAAAGTTGCTATATCATTTTTTCACTTACATATGTTAGAGATCATTTATTCATTTTGGATAGAAATCGAATGGTTTATTCTCCATCATGGCTAACCCATAAGCAAATACTCCAAACCCTATTACTCCAATAATAACAAATGCTAATTCAAGATCCATAGGTGTTACATTTTTTACCTGAGCTGGAGTAGTATATGGTAATGTTGAGCCTGCATTTGTTTCCTGTTTTACAAATTGCGACCCATAAGATATGGCTCCAGCAAAACCAATCACAAATATTGCTATGCCTACAATCATCATGATCCGTTTTCCTTTGGAAGACGAGTTACTGTTACCACTGGTACGGCAATTATCATCTGAAATCGATGCACACTCTTTATTTTTTTCTGATGAATCTATCAATACTACGTAGTCCCAATCGAGTTCATTATAAATATAATTTATTTAAAAATAAAGATTGTGTTTTGATTGCACTCGTACCTAATCATTTGCAACTATTTGCAATTATCCTTATGGAATTGGACTGAATTGCTTGACCGACAGCCGCGTTTCAGTTTCAAGGTAGAATAATTTGTGGACATGACAAGAACTAATTTTTCCTACTTACCTATTACCAACTAAAGAAATTGATTGATAAGCAACTAATGTCAATATTGGACCTCACATACTGCTGGATTAGTTGCAGTTTCATTATTGTCTGCAATAGTTTCATATTTTAAGTGTCCCGTTGCCGTTACTTGATCTCAGATATTCAGGAGTTCCAACTATGGTAGCATTAGGACAAACGACTGAGCTTCCAGCTGAACGACTTTAGGACAAGTACATGTCAAATTGACAATATCTGCCCCATTTAGCCAATGCAAGTTTAGTACATTGGGATAGTTATGTGCTCCAAAAAGATCAGTACTATTCCAGGATGTACATAACGTAATACCACTCATGATAAACAGGCAAACAATCCTGTTAATAATCATTATTGCAAGAATTGTAAATCATTTTTTGGTTTGAGTCGATACTATTCATTACGAGCTGCATTATTGATCATTCTAAGGATTGGTAGTGCTGGGCTAAGGCCTTGACAGGATGGTGTCAAGACCGATGCTAATGGGAATTTGCTATAGCAAGTTATTGTGATAAGACTGCTTGCAAATTAACTAGCACAAAATTATTCCGAGTAAGTTATTTACCTTTACAAGGTAACTGTTTTGACCACTTTTTAACATGCGGTCTGATAACATATCAAAGAGGTATTCTTGTAACTCGATTTATTAAGATACGAAGCTTCCTTAATCTAACTCTGATGATAATCTTTTAATTAAATGCCCCATCGACACTGGTTTTTTAATAAAACATCCAAAACTTACTGTAGGGTATACTTCTCTTAGAGCTTGAATATTTATTTCTAATGCTGAGATAAAACATACTCTAATGTTAACATCTAATTTTAGTATCTTTTCACATAACTGAAAGCCATTCATGTCTGGCATATAAATATCAGTTAGAAGAAGATCATAAAATTGTGGTTTGAATTCTGTTATTACTAATAAGGGATCGTTATATGTGTATACTTCAAATTTTTTCTTGTCGCCATAATAATAACCGTCTAAACCAGCTTTGAAAGTTAGTGTAAGATCCGGATCATCATCTACAATAAGTATTCTTTTGATAAATGGTGATTGTGGTTGAGGATGTTCCTTTCCTTCTAATTCAGTGGAGGTATCTAGACTTGATCCCTGGTGTCGTAGATAATTAGAATTAGCAAGAGAGGAAGACTCAGAAAGGTAGTGTTGTTGAAGATGATCACCATTGTTACTATAAGAATGACGAAAGGAAATAATTTCTTTTTCTAAAGTTGGATAAGAGTAAGAGTAAGAGTAAGAGTAACGCTTTTTAGTTTGTATAAATACCATTATTATCTAGTATCTTTCAATTTCCCACTCATATTTATATAATTTTCTATATTTCCAATCTCATAAATCAATAGTGACATTAGAAATACCTCATTATATTACAACGTGAAACTTTCGCTGCAGCTTTTGCCTGATGAAAATCAGTAATAATATGTGTAATTGACAAGGCGGCCCATAATTCGAGCTGCGTCCAGTATTGGATTTCCTTAGTAGGAGAATTTTTTTGAACTTAACATTTGTTCAATCTAAAAAAGAAGCATAAAATAATGTATTGTTTATTGTTTTGCTAGCTTATACTTTTCATCCTGAACAAACTTAGCTATATGCCATATGCTCTTTGGTATATCAAACTAGATTTAAGCTGAACTGTATTAAGACCTTCAAACGGCTCTATTATTATATATTAATAACCGTCTGCAGCAGCTTTATAAGACTCTTCTATGGATCTGAAAATAGCGTTCTAGAAAAAATAAATCAGCACCATTATTGACTAATCATATTCTCAAAACAGTAGTCTTTTTTAAAAACGGTCTATAATCAACTGCTGTTCAAATCCGGACATAGTGCAATAAAGTGCTCGAATACAATGAAATGGAGTTCAGTTATTGTCATAGGTAGGAAATAATATCCCCTAAGACGCTGAACTCTATTGAAATTGTCGTCGTGAACTTGGATAATCCAAATATCTGACTTTCCGATCTAGTAATTCTGTGTATCTGTATTTTTGGGATTTTACCAAAGTCGCCGGCACTACAATTAACTAACTAACCACATAGTTTGAGCACCATGAAAAACCAATCGCAGTGAATGTGTCAGTGAGAATCAAACTTTCAACATAATCTATAATATTACGAAGCGAAATGTAAACGGTTCGCTTACTATTTCAATTATGACGAATCCTGTTGTTATTCGTAGGTAGGAGACTTGTCCCGTGAGATAAATCTGGGTTCAATAACAATCGTCTGTTTTGCAAAGTCGACTAGACAGTATGTTATACATTCGTTTATTCTAAAGATGACTTTGTTAACCGATCTGTCGGTCAATACTGCAACAAATAATAAATATAACGTTCAAATCGAAACATAGGACATATATGGACATAAGAAGAAGTGGTTCGCAGCCCTCTATCAAAGGACAGGAAGAGTATTTTACCGGCACTGTTAGTCTTGATCGTCTATTCGAAGCAAAGGATCCAGCGCGAGTGGCCGGAGCAAGAGTCACGTTTGAGCCTAGCTCCCGTACCGCGTGGCACACACATCCACTAGGCCAGATCTTGATCGTGACTGCTGGTTACGGTCTAGTACAACGTTGGGGTGGTTCGGTGGAGGAAATTCGTCCAGGTGATGTGATCATTATACCACCTGGTGAAAAGCATTGGCACGGTGCTACGGCGACCGCTGCCATGACCCATATTGCCATCCAGGAACAACTCGACGGCAGGATAGTCGACTGGATGGAAAAGGTTAATGATGAACAATATCATCAGCCGCCAGGATGACCAAATATATGGCCTAGAGGTTGCCATCTACATTCAATCTGAGAAGAACTATACCTTCAATTATTTTTATTGTTTCATCATTAACAATATCCTAAAAAAATCACATCAATATCTTATAGATAATAATTACAGGTCAAGACTTTGTAATTTATGTTCATAATCTTGGAATAGCCATATCTATTATACATTATGTAGGTATGAATCGAATTCATATTATCTCTGGAATAGCAGTAG
>DATBGR010000232.1:0-4627 GCA_036557905.1 Nitrososphaeraceae archaeon
TGGAGGTAATGGCGGTCAGGGAGGTAATGGCGGAGATGCTAACGGAGGTAATGGAGGTAATGGCGGTCAGGGAGGTAATGGCGGAGATGCTAACGGAGGTAATGGAGGTAATGGCGGTCAGGGAGGTAATGGAGGTAATGGCGGTCAGGGAGGTAATGGTGCTTCTGTATTCTAAAAATTCTGGAATCAGAAATTAATTTATTTTTTCAACCTAGCCGATTATTGAGGATGATATTAGCCAACAGCTGGGACTTAATAACTTAGCGCTTATATCTTCTTGGGCAGGCAGTAGTATGCTCCTAGACTTGGTATTAGATTCATAATCCAAGGATTCAAGTATATGAATGCATTGCATAATCATCTATTTCTAAGCTTCACGACGTAGGCTTTAGCAATGGAATCACTATCAAGATACTTTATTACAGTAACATCCATAATAATAATGATAATAATTAAAATAATATCACGGATCTTATCCTTGAGATTAGTTCTCATTCTCACCACAAGAACCCTATGGCTTTGTAACTCCATAATTCCAGGCTTTGTCAGGTTTGTAATATCACCATGTATATCTCCAGTGGCGCAATTCATCTAACCAAAAAAGTTATTTATTGACTTTAGTGTGGTTGTTGTCTATTCTAGAATTATTCGGTATCACCCTTTTTCATCAACAGCAGATACATGTAGATAGACCTTGTCTATTCTTCCTCCTATATAGATCTGTTGAAAACTCGCCTAATCCAACTTTTTAGGGAGAAATTATAAGCACACCACGTAATGTATTATAGTAACCAAGACTTGAAAATATCTTGGATGCGTAGACTTTCGTACGCTCTATTATATTATCTACTAAAATCGGTGGAGATACTCAAACTTGATTGAATTGCATTGGAATTGAGTGTTTGGCTACTGCGGAAGTCGGCTTTACGTCTGAAGATATTTGTTCCTCTACTTTCTTGGCTCTAAATCCTTTTGTACTCAATATCCCTCTCAATTCATAGTTATCTATTAACATATCAACTATTTTTTCTCGCTCTTCATCTGGTATTCCCGAACTTGATTTGGTTTCAAGTGCATCAATTGCTTTAAGCTTCCAATGATCTTTAATAGCTTGATCGATTATTGCATTAACACTGTACACGACTTTACCTAATGATGTAAGTAGGTATTTTCCGTTAGATCTTTTCACGAGCCCAGATGAGATTAACGTAGATATCCGTGAATAGTATTGTTTCCTAGTTAACCTGACTTTAGAAATTAGTAATTGAGTATTAATCAAACCGCCGTCAGAGATAGCATAATCAGCCCCACCTGAAGGGGCAGAAGCAATGATTTTAAATAACTCCGATGATTTCTCATCTGACAAAGCCCTTAATACTGAAGCAGTCGAGCGGTTCTCTTCATTCGGACTTTTCGATATAGCGGTAGTCATTGCCTTTAAAAGGCATAAAGTGTATTTAAGCATAAAGTCCTGATATATTGTATCTATCACGATTAAATATCCCAAAACGTGGGATAGTAGCTATAACTAACCAAAAATCGAGTATTTTCATATAAATCAGAAATGATGGGAGCATCTTTGGCTAATTACCCTGACATTGTCCGTAATTATCGCCATAGTATCATAGCTATAAAAGTTCGAAAATATAAAAGGATTCACAAGATTAGTATTCAGATTTGCAGAAGTATTAGTTGTAAATTGATTGCTTTTCTCTTTTTTGAATTTATCGCAGCTATTCTGAAGTTAATCATCTAATCTAATAATAATCTGATCTGCTCACTTTTATCAAATAGTTACTATTATCGGTAATTTAGCTTTAATTTTTTGATTTATTGACTCCTCTAAATGTCTAAATGTATATTAATCCAGAAAAAGTTAAAAACTAACGATATACGGTGACCAGATCCAATTTTGAGAATAAAAAGATTTATGATATTGACGACGGCTGTGCCTATCCGAAGCAATGTAAGCAAATCAAAGATATATTCCAAATGTTAATCTATTATGTTAAGACTAGAACACCTCCAGTCTATTGTTATCCCATTGCAACAATTCTATCATTCCTGTTGATTTCAAAAAGTCATATGCTAGAAAATGGCCTTGTGGCATTTGGTATTGGTATTGCAAGTTATTTCTTGGCACTAGCTACCTACGTCTATAACGACATAACGGACATTGATGTGGATCGTGTAAATAGAAAGGACCAATCGAGTGTAACAAGAAATCAGTCAAAGCGTAAATTAATAATTCTTGTAATTTTCCTATTTAGTTTGGCAGCCACTATATCTTATGTTATTAGTATTTTAGCATTTATTATCTCTATCATATTTATCGTTTTGGGTGTAATTTATTCACATCCTGCGTTCAGTTTGAAGAGCAGATTCCCTTTGAAAACTATCGTTACCGCCATCGGTGCTGGACTATTATCATTGTTAGGTGGCGTAGCTGCAATTAGCAATGGATCAGGAAATGATACTTCTGATGGTTCTACTGTGCTGCCGATATCAACAATCTATTTGGCATCTTCATTTGCTCTATTCTATTTTATTCAATCACCCTTGGGTGATATTGCAGATATCAAAGGGGATCGAGCTGTTGGCAGAAATACTTTTCCACTTGTTCTAGGCCTTAACGGGACACTCGCAGTGATGATCTCTGTACCGTTTATTATACTAGCTATGAATGGATTGTGCTTTAGCACAATGCATATCAGCATTGATGGGACTATTGCAATAGTAAGTACAAGTTTGATAGTTGTAGGCTTTATAGGATGGATTAGCAATCGGCTACATGATCCTTTCCTTGTCAAGTCAAAAAGGAACAACGTAAGATATCTCAATATACTCATGCAAATATCAATCTTAATAGCCCTAATCTAGTTCACAAATTAGGCAATTCAAGCTGTGGATGGTGCAACATATCTGTTACTATCAGAAGGCCCGGACACGTATGACAGATCATCAGAACTGGAACTGGAATCCCAAATTTTTTGGTAGAATCTAACCAAGATGTTAGCTATCCTTTCGTCACGAATGAAAATAACACCATTAAAGGTCTTTGGATCATTGGCATGTACAAGTTCTATTCCTACCTCCTTACGATCCAGAATAATCATACTGAATGGAAGATCAGTTGCCCGTCTGTCTATATTGCCGGGATACCAAGGATTAGAAACAACGGTGCTACGTTCGAGACTATTCTTATCTTTTATACCGATCGCGTTCCCCTGAAACTGGGCAAAAAATTTTCTAACAAGGGATTTATCACTGATGACCTTCGCCTTAACCCCTGCTTGTACTTTATGTAACATACTGTTAATTATTAGCTCGTTAGTGTATTTGGATGCCAGAAGGATCTCGTCCTTGCAAAGCTCGATTCTTTGGATAATCGCTGCCACCATGTCTTCATATTTCCATATTATGTCGACATGCGCGTTATCGCCAGAGGTCTGAATGGAAATGGTATTTTCTGATTCTAGCTTGCCAACGAATCCTTTGATATCTTCTTCGCTAAATTCCTTTGTACTTTTTAGGGCATCAATCATCTTAAATTGCTTAATATTTCTAATCTGGTTCATCATTTCCAGTTGTTTCTGATAAACAATACTTCCTAATGTAGTATGAACATATGCACCTTCAGACTTTCTTACTAACCCTGCAGTTATCAATTGCTTTAGTCTAGTATAATAGGTTTTTTTTGCGATACCTAACTGTTGAGGAGTGGTTAAATCTGCATTCAACCCCTTCTCAGTAGCAGCGTTCATGAATATGGAAAGATTATCTTTACGAGATAAGACCGACTGTAACCTTAGACTATTTTTTACCGTTGTTTGGTCAAAAATCAGGTTTTTGTTCATTAATCAGGACTTTGGTTCATTTATGAGACGTTCTGCTTAAAAAGATTACTAATCAGTTTACTTTTCAAATAAGAAAGTAAAAAAACGCTACGTATTTGGTTTCGGCCCTTAAGATAACCAGGTTCAACGTTCGAGAAATGATCTGTAGAGGCGTGGATTAAAGCGGTATTTAGTTCATTTTACCAGTATAACAAAATACCCGTTAACCTTATATTCCGATAACAAGCTCCAAGCAACTTCAAATATAAAATATGGATCAAATTCTAGATTTATTGTCACGTCCATTTAGAGTCTATAAATAATATTATTCACAGCTTTTAAACGAGGGTGAAAGTTGCAAAACAATTCATCAGTAGCACTAGATAATAATCATGGTTATACTAAAGATCATAACGATAAGGATACTTCTGACCATGAACCGATTTATGCAGGTGAACCTGTTGCGGATGATTCTGAACCGCAGCGCCTTACAGAAGGCAATTCCCCTGGTCATGCTTCGCTATCGGAATGCGAAAGATTGATAACAACAGTTGATAGATTGGAGGAGATGATTGAAGAGCTCACAAGAAAGCATAATGAACTGAGTGATTTTGTCAGCACGCGTGTTGATAGATAATCGGCTGTTTTCCAAATTTTGCTCAAATGATCCCTCGGGGACAGGATTGGGCTTGTACATTTCAAAGAAAATTGTTGAAGCTCACAACGGAACAATTTGGGCCAAGAACAATCAAGATAGGCAAGGAGCTTCGTTTACATTTGCATTGCCTCTG
>DATBGR010000233.1:0-2062 GCA_036557905.1 Nitrososphaeraceae archaeon
TGATATCCTGAGTCGATTTAAATTTAGGCATTCAACCGGGAAAATTTTCTTTGGAGGTTTATTAAACGTTCCTTATCAAGAAGAAAAGCGGGCTTTTATCTTTCCTATAAAATACACCACATATTGAGGTGATTACTCTGCAATAGTATTTATAAATGAGAAGGATTTGCAGTTGTATATAGATGTTAGATCAAAATGATTAGATCAAAAGAACAGTCTGAATGAATCTTTTATTGTATTTGACTAAGCAAAATTAACAGCCTAACTATTTTCGAAAGTTTATATGAGAATGTTTATATATCATCTTTCATCTGTATTTCAAGATTCAGACTACGTTAAATGTACGAGTATACAACATATCTATCTGAAATATCAGGATATGAAAAGCCAAATCTTGAAGAAACTGAAAAGTCCCTATTATATAGGATTATGAATACATACGAATCCTCCGCTCGTCGGATAGCATCACATCTTAACGTAAAGCGTCTTTCTTCGCAACACAAATCCCAAATTCCAACCATGAAGCGACTACAAGAGTATCAATTTATTAAAGAGGTACAGCAATCATCACTTTTTCGCGACTCAAGATATTACAAGTTGACCACTTTCGGATTATTTTATATCTTTTCCAATACTCTGAACTATTCACCGCAGCTACTGACAGATCATAGAGATAGTTCAATACTAAAAGCACTTCTCTTTCAATACCTACAACCAAACACTATTAGGCAGAGTACCGGCAGATTCTACGCCATTATAACTCAGTATTTAAATGATTGTTGTAGAATAACTGCAAACGGCCTATCTAAATTCAAACCACTCAATAATATAGAACTTGGTCCCATACAATTGGATTATGATCTTAGACAAGAAGCTAAAGTTTTAGGAACTAAGCTAACGATAATGTATAATGAATCAAATTTGTTAGCTGGTAACCCGGATATAACTGATGAAAATAAGAGGCTTTCACTATACGAACAAGAAAGCACCATGAAAACTATACTATCTAGAGATGGTAGGTTCTTGGAATTCTTAGACATGATCTATAGGGAATTTAGAGAAACGTTTTCAGGTTTCTAACATGATATTGTAATAATCATTTCTGTACCAATAAGAATTAGTCTAGTTGACGACATTTGCAAAGTCACTGGTAATCATATAAGTAAAAGATTAACATTTAATACATTTAAGAATTTAAACTTGAAGTACGAAGAAAATACAATTTACCATGGTTAAAGAAATTTCTAATTAATATTAATAATACTATTCAACAAGAGATTGTTCTCCCATAGATCTCTTTATCATTACTACGAAAACAAACATGGCAGCGACTACTATCCAACCAGACATACTGAAAAAATATGACAATATACGATGCGAATTCAGAACGTCCTCTGAATATGAGGAAAGTGGTTGTCCTAAAAGGAGATCGCCCCCTGCTCGCATACATAAAGATATAACAATCAAAATTAGAGGAATCTTATTGAAATTAGTAAAGTTTATTATTTTTCCGATGATAGGCGGAAGCATTAGTGGCAAGTACAATGCTATGGTGAGCCCAATGAACCCTATCGCTATGATATGGATTGCAAGGTCATAAAAAATATAGTATTGACCAACTACGAAAAATAATAACGCAGTAATAATACCTATAAGAAGAAATGCAAAAGATATCTTAATATGAATAACGATAAAGGTATAACGAGCCTTTTTTTCTCCACGAATTAGGCGGAGAATCTCACTATTATCAAATCCTCCAAATGCATAAATCGCGATTGCGAATATCATTGCAGACACAAATAATGTTGCACTAAAGATTATCGGAAGTAATGATATATTCAGGTAAATTAGAGAAGCAAGGCCTGAAATTATGCTGGTAGATATCAAAATTAGTGAGGATACTGCTAATATTTTCTGTGGTCTTATGTATCCAAGAAAAGACGGTAGCGTTTTGTACTCAATTCCAAAAATCATGAGTAACGGAAAAAGTAGCCACAATAGAATCTGTATTAAGGAATTAGAATAACTATATTTTGATAGATCAATCAGATTAATAGTTAGT
>DATBGR010000234.1:0-3841 GCA_036557905.1 Nitrososphaeraceae archaeon
GCCCACTTGATAGTGCATATTAAATTCTGCGACGCGGTACTTTGATTGGGAAAATGAGTAGTCATAGTTAAAATAAAGCAATTAATCGAAATACGTAATATTGTCCTCCACTCTATCATTAACGTGATAAATAATGGTAATGTTTTTGGCCAAGCCATATATGTAATTTCCAGAAATTCTATACTTTTCTTAATGCCTCTAATAGGGCTCATCATATCGGTAACGACAGAGGCTGTTTTTGTTATAGGCCTCAGTAATAACAATAATCTGTATTATTTTCCCTCTATCAATTTACTCATCCTAGGTTTATTTTTTACAGCATTTGCAATCACGTATATTCAATTGGTTATCACAAGAAGTATTATACTAAAAAAAAGACTCAGAATCAAGAATCCCAGTATAGAAATTTTAGTTCTCTTTATAATTTATTCAATTTATATGTTAATTGTAGTACAGATGGGCGGTTATGAAGGTGATATCCGCAAGAGTTACGTGACAGATTCGGATCGATTTTCACTGTACACAGTAAAGCTAAAAAGTTATTCTGATATTATTGCGATAATCCCTGCGGGTATTATTATCATTCTATTTTCTACAATATTTTCTATCTTCTTTAATTCGTGGATGGTCCTGTCCATGTGTAGGTATCATAAGATGAAAATAAGTGACTTTTATAGCTCTTTGAAAGATTTTATTGATATCATAACTAAGAGGGAAGAAGTCAAAAGACATAGAATGGGATCGTTATTTCTCTTAACATTAATAATTTCATTGATCGGATTTATAGTCACGAATATAGCAATCCTACCTATCACAAACATCTTAAATCTATATCTTATTCAATTTGTAATTGCAAATATAATAGGCACGCTTTATTCTCCATTCTTTTTGATATGTCTGTTCCTTATTCTCTCACCAAGAATCGAAGCATAATAATTGTCCTTATAAGTTAGCTTCCAGTAAATATTATGATTGAATCCTAAGCAAGACTTCTGCGGTATTTGTGGTCAAAATTTAGATAGTAATTTGGAGATTGAAGAATGTCCAAAGTGTCATTCAGCTCTTCATGAACATGCCAAAATAATCTTTTACTTGCGCTTTTAATAAAAAATAGTTAGAATTTACAGTGATTCTAAATTAATTCTATTTTACGATTTTAAGCCAATATGGATTCACATTGTAAACAATGAGAATCCCTTGCGGCCCATGTCGGAAATAATAATTAAACATTTGTCACACATGCAGGTATTTAAGTAACTAGATATAGGAGAGATAACCTAACGATATTAGTAGATAATGAATATAATAAAACATGACAACAATCGTTACTTGATGATGTCTTACGCATGGTGCTTCTAAGCAATGACAGCGTGTCAAAAATGTGGTAAACGCGAAGAATACCACACATGTACCAAATGTAATCAACACTTATGTATTGAGTGCTTTAATACAGTTCATTTTGGTATTAATGCTCCTAGGGCTGGTAACTCAATAGTATATAACAAATGCGCTTTTTGTGGGGAAATATACGGCACCAATGTTAAGGTTGAAGTTTGCGATAAATGCACAATCATACTGACTTGGATATCTTCCATGAATTATCTTGCTGCAGTAAATAGGGTTTCGCAGTTGATAAGGTCAAATAGGCTTGATTCAAAGCTGACAAATGAAAATTATTGTAAGGCAAATTTTGGAGTACATGCTACTCAAGTAATTATGGACGCAGTAGACAGTTTGAGAATACAGTAACAATAAATTCTTGACATATGCACATCAAAATTTAGTTCTAATCTAATGTTCTAATTTGTTAAATAGTTATTGCTATCGGTAATGTTATTAATGATCATATGAAGGACTTGACATACCATAAAGTCTTCAATTAGGCGAATTTCATATTTATGTAGTTACCGCGAATATAGTCTTTCTTTTTTACAGGTTAATCATGAAAATAGAGAATTTGTTTCAATGTTGATTATATAAGTGATTATAATTAGTATGCGAAGGTTATTCTTGACTTTTTCAAAGCTTATATTCTTTTATTTGTGTTTTTTAGTTCGTTTATGAATTCCTCGAGCTTCTTCATGGTTTCAGGATGCAAATGATGTTCTATACCTTCTGCATCATTATTAGCGGTTTCCTCGTCTACCCCAATTATCTTGAAGAACTCGGCTAAAAGACCATGTCTGTTACGAATATTACGAGCAATTCGGATCCCTTCAACGGTTAGTCTAATGCCTCTGTATTTTTCATACTTTAGATAGCCAGTTTCATCGAGTTTCTGCATCATTTTGGTCACACTAGGAGAACTTACATTAAGATAACTTGAAATGTCTACGGTTGTAGCATATCCCTTCTGTTGTACCAGTTCATAAATTACTTCCAAATAATCCTCCATTCTGTCAGTCCGATCCTCTTTCTTTACACTATTTGCATCGCGAATAGCCACCAGTCTATTTTCCTTGTCCGCTCCTGTCATGAGTTTATTTATCATAGGGATCTTCTCTTACTTTCCATTTTACTGCTATTAAATCTTTGATAATCATCGTTAAACCAACAGTCCTGTAAGGTACATTATTAACATCCCAAATGCAAATCCAATGATAATCCAATGATTATTTAGTAATCCTCGACTCCCATTTGTGTGATACATCCAGGAGCCAATCGAGTAAACTACTTGGAATATTGCACCTGCACCTATCGAAAGAAAAATTACAGTTGCGATAGGAGAGTACAAAAATCCTCCTATCCACGCTCCAATAATTGTAGGACCTCCTGCTATCAAACCCATAATCACTAACTTTGTTACAGGAATCCTTCGACTTTTAGCCATCGGCGCTACAATCGCTAAACCCTCTGTGGTATTGTGCAAAGTGAATCCTAAAATTAAGAATGAGCTTAAAGCTACTTCTCCTAACAAGACTGCTGCGCCAATGGCAAGACCTTCTCCGAAATTATGTAATCCGATACCAATTGCAATCATCATAGATATGGCAATAGGCCTTATCAATAGCTGTTGCTGGGATGACGAAGAGGAAGATCTGATATCACTTAGTTCCGAATCAGGCCCTGAATGGCTTAAATATCCTGCCTTATATTCAACCTCAGGATTGGAACGCTTTGAAGCACGTTGAATCAGCCTCTGTGATACATACATGAGTGTTATTAAAGTAACAATTGCTACCATAATAATCAGAATCTGTGCATTAAAGGCAGACGCAAGAGTATTGACTGCTATTTCGTTACTCTCAAGTAGAGCATCTATACCAAGAAAAACTAACAATCCTGCAGTAAGGCTAAGGAAAAAGTTGTACTTATTGGGACTTAACCTCCTAATGAATGGGTACCATATAAGACCCATCATCACAGGAATAACGCCTACATATGTACCAATGATGGCAAATGTTGAAGCCTGCTGAACCGTTGGACGCGGCGCTGGAGCTGCAGAGTTAACCGTTTTCTCAAATCTAGTTCCATCGTCTGTAGTTATTCCTATCTTATAAGGCTCACCAACGTTCCATACAAATGGGATTATTACTTTTGCATCTGCCAGCCTAGTTAATATTCGACTTGGCTCTATTGCTGCAGGATGTATTCTGTCATTTACATCAGCTTGTGCAATGGTAGTATCTGAAGGTCCCGTGTTCCTTACAAAGGCTACTACACCGCGATCTGAAAACTGAACTTTCTCAATAGAAATTTGAGGAAGAGGTTTGACAGAGCTTTGAAATAATATTCCGGGAGAATTTAATAGCAATATTATCATTGCTCCAATTACTATAATTGGGACAACCCCAAATAGTATAGTCTTCTTAGAAATTCTGTAAGTATTACGGATGTTACT
>DATBGR010000235.1:0-4078 GCA_036557905.1 Nitrososphaeraceae archaeon
TATTTGTTTCATTTATTTCATTCTGGTTTAATAGAATATATGCGATTTCAAAGAACGTATAGAACTACGGCGAAGGGAATACTCTTTTTAAAGATCTGTGACAGAATGAAAAATTTGATTTGATATTGCAATAAATTTTGCCCATTTATTATGGTCGGATTGTTGGCTTATTTGAATTCAGTCAGTCAGATTTATGAATTCAAATAACTCTACAGCATGATATTCTGCACTTTGTCACTACTATCCCGAACTTCCACCACATGCACAATAGCCTAATTCATCTATCCTTGAATTACAGAATTGACAATATCCAAACTGATCATAACTCATCTCCCATGGTTCCTTGCCAAATATCTCTAAATGAGTATTAATTTCGTCTGGAATTGATTGTGAAGACTTGTTTTTATCCACAATTTTAACTTAAGTTCTATATTATATATAAATTCAAACTATGCAAAAAGGGTTCTTGGGTTCAAATCCTGTCAATTCTATATACTTAGATGAGAAATGTTATCTTAAGATGAAGCTACATTTTTATTATTGCCACTCTAAATTTCTGATCAAATCAATTAACCTCAAATGATTACACTCTACCTCGGTAGTTATATACAGGAGATGGTTTTCGCCTAATGGCATAGTTATACGTTTAACCTTTTCGTATTCAGCCAATACATACTTTCCCTTGCCAATCTTTGATGCAAGTTGGCTGCGTATCTTCCAACTCTTGACAGCTAATTCAAGTGAATTTCTACTTTCTTCTGAGGTCAACAAATTCTTTGTTTTTTGCCTATGACCAGAATACATTATTTCGCCATTGAGATCGCATACTGTAACTAATCTAACTTGTGAATCGCCCGTCATAATTTTTTCATAAAGGTGTTTATAATCTAGCCAAGTGTGATGAATCATCTTTTTTTGATGACCCCTGATTTTACAGTCTTCAGTACAATAGAAATTTCCGCAGCATGAACATTCTATCGCATAGTCCTGTGATTTCTTACCACACATAACGCACGTTGCGCTCATGTCCATGTAGTTAATATATGAATAAGTATGATAAAAACTTGAGACGGTTTTCGACAATTTAATATTCATATCAACTGGTTGATATGATTCACCTACACATAAGATTGAAAGTCGTTATAAAACGAGAAAGCTAGATCAAAAGATCCGTGAACTTTGGAGCTTTAGTGCGAGCATGGGATGCAGATGCTCAATCCAGTTATATGGCTGGGGATTGGGAATACCTTTGTCATTGTCTGATATGAAAATGATGAAATTAGCAAAGTCAATGATGCTCAAAGTCATTTGAAATATCTTGTATAGATGATAGGCAGACATTCTATGCGTAGACAATAGACAGCTCACCATAAAGCAGCTGGAATTTTACTAATCGATGAGTTCTTTCCCCAAAAATTGTAATAATATGGGATGCATACTGCAAGTACTTATCCCGTAGGAATGATAGAAAGATGGCTGACATGGTTGAAGACTAAATTTATTATCTTTGCAGTTCTAATTAATTTCTAGTCATTGGAGTCTCATGATAGAAATTATACTCTAGCTAGCATACAACGTAACAATCTAAATAGTTGTTGATTTAATTGTCTATAGCTTTATGACTCAGATATTTGGTTATTATAGTTAAGCGTATTTCGAAATAGATTATCGAGCGTATTTCTCTATTATGAATGGAAAAGATGAAGTGCCGATTTAATACTACGACAACTAAAATTTAAGTATCTCTGTAATTGTCTTTACAATATTAACAAGACTGTCATTTCTCTGTTTAATAGAGTTATCAGCTAGTTCTTCGTGTCTTGCCAGCATCACGGAGTCGGTATTTTGTGGGAATGTTTCTGTAATGTTACCGTTAAGCTCATAAACGGTTTCATAGACTGCGATAACTTTACCATTAGCATCAGTTATCTGCGTCTTAATATCAAGTTTAACAAAGCTTTCAATGTCCCGACCAAATCTATCAAGGATTCTGTTTAATCTATCAAAAAGATCATCATATCTGGGAGAAATGCTTTTTGCTGTTTCAATATCTGCAGAAGAGTGTATACCTCTTATGTGCGCAGATAGGTCATCTAACATCTTTTTTAATTCCTCAGATGAAGTTGGACTAGAAGTGTCAAGAGCCATAGTTTATTTTAGGACGTGTACTTATAAATAACCTTATAGATCTGAGATATAGTTCTTCATAAAACCTATCGAGAATGTCTTAAATCTACTTTCAACTAGATTTGATAGAATTTTAGTTCTATACTGCGATACCTGGCTGCCACTTTCTTCCTCAAGTAAGTAACGGATACTATGACTTCAACTTATGTAAATGCAATTGACTAAGTCATTCTTGAAGCCAGGCGATATTAATTGACAGGACTCTTCCGAGTCTGTATTTATAAGGATATGGATAGGAATATGAGAGATAAGGAAGAGCCGAGTGAGAGTTATCGCAATTAGATGATTTCAAACTATACTACTAGATATATATTGAAATTGCAATCAATTTCTTAACAAGTGATATCGTTTAGAAACAATAAAGAAATATTTTAATTTCGACTATGCATATTCTAGTAAGCACTATTCTTACGATGTGCATACTCTAACTATTCGGAAAAACCAAATACCAACCGGAGCGTCACCACTAAACTCATCCAATTCATGAAATTCATCATAAGGATAAAAGGGATGGTATAACCAAAATAGTTAATTGTGGGAGTTTGGATATGGAAAATAAACAGGTAAACAATATCGTAGTAAAAAAAGGTGAAGAGTTCGTAATAACTTGCAAGGCAAATCGTACAGCTGGATATTCAATGATTCCCGAATTTAATCAGGCCATTATAAGTTTGGTAGACCAGAAGTTTCAAGCTCCTTCTTCTGGATTGCTTGGTAGTCCTGGTGTTTATATATTCACATTCAAAGCAATAAAACATGGCTCATACGACGTGAAAATATTAACAAGAAGTGCCCAGAATAGTGGTGCTATTGTTGATCAGAAGGCTTATTCTATAATGGTTGAATGAGCTTAATTATTTGACTAGCGTAATTCCAATTTCATTACACTCTATTTTTATCACCTATTTCCTTTAAATTGCAAGATTCGGGTTACAAGTCGATTCGTATAGGATCGGTTCTAATTCATTTATCATCGTACTTATTAATTTGCTAAACTATTGTCAGTGGGGTTTCTTGTTAGAACCTTTGATTAGATGTTCTTGTTGCATATTCTTCTTTGCTATAGTCCACAAAAGTAAAAATAAAGAGAATACATTATCCTACTATTCTTATAGTCCAAAAATCATCCGACAAATTCTCATCAAGAAGATATGCATATGGCATTGTAAAGTAACCCTTATCCCCCCATTTGTCACCCCAAGAGTTCCTTACGATGAATCTGCTCTGTGAGTCGTCGTATCCTACCGCTAAGACAGCATGTCCGCCAAGAAAGCTATCTTTAGATGCTGGTCCTGGCATAGGAACAATACCGGTCTTGGTTACATCATCGCTTTCAAAACTCTCATACACACTGAAACCAAAAATAAATGGGTAACCAGAGGAGAGACATCCTTTCATTTGATTTAATGATCGTGATACCCTTGAATATGATTGAGCTCTAGTCTTCAAAGCGTCATTATAACATTGTTCTGAGGGTTTTTCAGTAAATTTATTGACATCATAGGGCCACTCTGTTTCAGAACAGACTCCTAGCTTAGCAACACTTTTTATTCCATCTCTAATCATCGCCCCAGCATCTTCGTCTATGCTTCCCTCCATCTCTCGTTCGTTGTAGTAAATGAAAAGTCTGGACGGAGTGAAATCTTCTTTCTGCTGCTTCAATAAATCAAATTCTACTGCTCCAGCAATTGCGTTGCCTGTACAACTACCAAGTTGCAACTGAGCATATACTGTAGTAGGACATTGAGGTCTCAGATCAACTTTCGGTGGAAGTTCAGTTAAAAATTGTATAGGAGCTGCATAGGTGTGATCCCTGTGGTCAGGTAGGTCTGGCTTCCAACCATATCCTTTTATTTTTAATACCATAATCGATGTGTGTTAGTTAGTTAGT
>DATBGR010000236.1:0-19997 GCA_036557905.1 Nitrososphaeraceae archaeon
TGTACCAACATCGTTGCCTTGTCTATTAAGGGTAGTTGGATCATGTGTATGCCAGAAAACATCAAGGATTTTTTCATAAGGTATCACTGTTGGATCAAATTCTATTTGAATTGACTCTGCATGCCCTGTTTTTCCTGCACATACTTGCTCATAAGAAGGATTTTCTACTATTCCTCCTGAATATCCAGGTAGAACCGATTTGACACCTTTGAGCATTTTGAAGATTGCTTCGCTACACCAAAAACACCCATTAGCAAGCGTTGATATTTGCGTAGTCATGTTATTGTTATTGTTATTGTAATTATTATTCATGTATAATTATTTTAGGTAGCCGCCCCAGCCTGCATTAAATGGCGATGCTCCCATTGGCAACGGGAATAATGCCACTGAGGAAAAGCAAATTCCCGGCATCCGAGGACTCAGTCACACAGCAGTATCAGAGACGTTGGTAAAACCACGCCTATCTCGCAAACACGCAAACTCGGTGTGGTGATCCGCTTATTGTCACTTGGCGCCTGCATGGGCTCCTCCATCAATGCGTATTTTTTCACCGTTCACCATGGGTGCTGATTGCAAATAAAACAGTGCATCCAAGATTTCCAAGATTTGAACAAATCGCGGGAAGGGCTGACGTTCTTTTAGAATTTCATGGTCGTCGTTGGGGTGCATCGAAGTGTCAACAACACCTGGCGAGGTTGAGTTCGCCTGGATATCGTCAGCTAGGAATTCCATCGCCAATGCGGTGGGTTTCATCACCGCTAATTTTTACCATATAACCATTATCCAAGACCCAAAGGCTTTTGATCATAGCTTGAGAAGCAGGGAACAAAACTATCTAACCCAAGTAACTCAAATAAATCCATTCCACATAATATTTATTATTATCGTTTTTGTTGCTAATTCAGAGAACTGGGGAAGCAGTAATATAAGTATCAGAGTTGGTAATAAGTAGGTGAAGCTTAGTTGTTGATGGATCTCTTTATAGTAAAAGTGAAACTGATCAAAATTTTACGATTGAGGTACTGAAAGATTTGAGTTCAAGCATAAAATCAAAGAATCATGTTAGAATGTTATAATGGCGAAGTAAATGTCCTAAAATTATCAAGTTAGGTCATAACCATACAGAAATAGCAGACATATTGAAAATCAGTTAACCCACAGTTAGCAGAGATATATCATACCTAAAGAATCAGGCCAAATTCATCATAAAAAATTATATAGATGAAAAACTTCCCTATGAGAAACAAACGGCAGCAATTTTGGCATTACACTATTACAGAGGATACCAAAACATAAAAATGGATGGCCTGAAAGCATTTGTAGAATTGTTGAGTTGAACAGTGCAGCAGTTTGGTATTAGGAGAAGAAATGTGCAAAAATATTATGACAGGTCTGCCTTTGAACCTAAAGATTTGTAAATTCTAATATTGCTTAGTATCATCATCATTGCATACAAGCATTGTGTATATCTTGTAGATCTAATAGAGTTAAAATATTGTGACTACGCAAACAAAATAAAAACATTACCAAAATCATTTATTAACCGAATAGGTAATAGTAGTTATTGAAATACTTCGTTATGGTGAAGGAGTATAAAGATTAAGAACGCTGATATCGGAAAGGTTTTGCGCGAAATTGGCTTTATGCTCGAAATGGAAGAAGAAAATCCTAGCATAATGTTTAAAGTAAGATCTTACAAAGCAGCATCGGATGTAATCACGAACTTATCATCAGGGATTGACGAGGTATACAAAAACAACGGACTTAAGGGTTTGATGCAAATTCCATCAATAGGAAAAGCAATAGCTTCAAAAATTGAAGAATATATCGTGACAGGTAAAATACAGTATTTGGAGGAATTAAAATCCAAAACATCTATAAATGTTGATGAATTTTATGACTTGGAAGGAATAGGCCCTAAAACAATTAAAACCATTTATGATAACTTAGGTGTTAAGGATCTATCAAATTTAGAAAAAGCTGCCTCAGAAGGAAAACTCCGTAATATTCGAGGGTTTTCAGAAAAAAAGGAGGAAATGATTCTCAATAAAATTCGACTACTTAAGATGGGAAGAGGTCGATATCCTTTGGGTGAAGTTTATCCTCTAGTAAAACAAATCGAGACCAGACTGTTAAATTTTGAAGGAGTAAAAAGTGCGGTTGCTGCAGGATCTTTCAGAAGAATGAAGGAAACGGTAGGTGATATTGATTTTGTAGTGGCATCAAACGAGTCTAAAAAGATAATGGATTATTTCATTTCGATGCCTGAAATAGGCGAAATTCTTGGCAAAGGAACTAGCAAAAGTTTTGTGAGGCTAAATAATGGAATAGATGCTGATCTTTTGGTTATTCCTGAAGATAGCTTTGGCTCAGCTTTACAATATTTTACTGGCAGCAAAGAACATGGTGTAGCTATGCGCAAGATGGCACTCGCAAAAGGTCTTCATCTAAACGAATGGGGAATTTTCGACAAAAATCAGAAAAAGGTTGCAGGCACGACCGAAGAGGATGTTTATCATATCTTAGATCTAGAATGGATACCTCCAGAAATTAGAGAAAATAATGGAGAAATTGAACTGGCAAAAAATGGAGGGAAAAGACTGCCGCATTTGATTCAATATAATGATCTGAAAGGTGACCTGCAAGTCCATAGCAACAGTACAGATGGTACAATGTCAATAGAAGATATGGCACTAGCAGCCAAGGAGAACTTTGGACTTGAATATATAGCAATTACAGATCATACGAAAAGCTTGAAATTAACAAATGGGCTTGACGAATCACAGTTATTAGATCAGGCAAACAAAATTGCAGAGTTGAATGATAGAATAAAACAGGGACAACATGACACAAAACATCGTCTGCTTACTGAACCTGGACTAGAATCACAACAGGCTTTTGATGAAAAAGAAAAAAAAATAAAGATTTCAGGTAACAAGAATTTCAAAATCTTGTCTGCCGCAGAAGTGAATATAATGAAGGATGGATCCCTTGATATTCCAAACAATGTATTAGATAAACTGGACATCGTAGGGGCAGCAATTCACTCTAGTTTTTCACTTCCAATCGAAGTACAAACACATAGGTTGTTGAAAGCAATGGAGAATCCCAGCATTGATATCATATTCCATCCTACTGGTAGGCGCATAAACAAGAGAGAAGGATATCCTGTTAATATTGAGAAGCTATTAGAAAATGCGAAGAAGACGAATACCTTGCTTGAGATCGATGCACATTATGATCGTCTTGATTTAAAAGATGAATATGTGAAAATGGCAATACAAAAAGAAATTAAGCTCGTAATTGATTCAGATGCACATCATCCAATTCATTTTGCTTTTTTAAAATTTGGCATAGGCCAAGCTAGGCGTGGCTGGGCCAAAAAATCTGATATACTAAATACTCTTTCGTTAGAAGAGCTAGTGTCTAGGATTAAGAGATGAGATCCATGATAACTACATACACACATCTCTTGCTTTAAATGATGATGCAATCTATATTCTGCTTTCTATTTGTAGTTTATATCTGATTAGGTTTGCATCTACTATTGAAAATCTCTAATTTTGTCAATTTGTACATACTATTGGAAGTTAGCTCGCTTCATAAGTATCGATCTTGTTTTATTTACTTAGACATGCATGTATACATGGCTTCGTGTTTTCTTATAAATTCTACATGCAATAAAATACCATACTTATTCCAATAAGTTATATGTTAATGAATTCTGCAGCAATGAATCATGCAATCATGGATATTGTTACGATGCTTTACAACACAATTACGCACTTAATCGCACATTTATACAATTCATCCTCGTAAATTAATATTTGGATAGTCATTGAGGCGGATAATATATATGTTCGTCAGCGGCAGACAAACAACTATATTTTTCTAAATTAATGTTGATTTACTTTCGGATTTTGGGAATCAATTCTATCAACAAAATCTGATCTCTGTTTTCCAAAGAATATGGATGTAAATTAGAAAAACCGAAAATCCTCTTTTACAGTTACCAATACCATGTGACTATTTGTTCTCTCAACAAATGGTAATGCTAAATCCTTCTTTACAAAATCGCTGAGCTCCTTACGGTTTTTAAATTTAGCTACTATTATCATATCTGTTAAGCCAGTAATGTCGTATACTGCGCATACATTTGCAAATTTTGATATGTGCTTTTCCACTTCTGTTATCTTTCCCTTCACCGCTGTGACTTCGATTATTGCAGTCAGATCATAGCCCAGTTTTTCATGATCTAATACCGCAGAATATGATTTTATGATATGATTGTTTTCTAACTTTTGTATCCTATTAAGAACTGTGGGTGGTGATACACCAATCTGTTCTGCAATCTTCCTGTACGATGATCTTCCATCAGATAATATCTGATGAAGTATTTTAGTGTCTGTTTCATCCATATAGCGAATTTAATATTATCTAACAAATAAAGTTATTACACTAGATCTACTAATTTAGAGCCTCTTAGTAATAACAAGATTCAATTTCTTAGTAAGCATTCATCTATTCACAAACAAAGTGGTTATGTGGATAGGAACTAGTATTTTTGAAGATTTGACTTTTGGGGAAAGTTTAACTACTTCTAGTTGTATAAATACTACGTGTGTTATATTTCTGGAAATATTAGTATTATGGACTAGCGTATGATGATCTTTACATGTACTAATGTTACTTTACCTAGAATAGTAGTAAATAAATACCATGAATCTTACTCATATCGCAGTTTTACGTTAGATTTAACTTAGAAGCTGATATAGTCTTGTAGCTAGTCGTCATTATATCTTATAAGGTACATATTTATTTGATTGTGTATTAGTTTGTATTATGTTATATACATGATAATAATATAATGCCGTGTTGCTAAAAATACGGCCAGCACAGCTAAATGATAGAAATGATGTTTTAAAATTCTGCGTTAATACATTTGATTGGGGCGACTATATAGATCGGGTATGGAATAGTTGGTACTCTGATTCAAATGGTAGACTAATAATAGCAGAGTATGAACCTGATTGGTATACTGTAGAATCTAACACCGGAATAAAATCATCTGCAATAGTGGCAGTCTCTCATGTTTATCTGTGTCCAAATAGGAAAGTGATCTGGTTAGAAGGTATTAGGATAAGATCCGATTATAGACGCAGACATATAGCAACAGAACTAATAAGAAAAATGTTAGAGTATGGTATTGAACAGAACGCTAAAGAGTCAGCTGCTATAGTGTCAACAAATAATGTCCCGTCTCAACTATTGATGCAAAGAAATGGTTTCACTAAGATATCTAAATGGAATTATTTTAGTGGATATGTAACCCGGAATGATTCAAGCACGAATGGTTATAAAGTTAAAGTTGCAATCTGGGATGATATTGATAGCATATTCAAATATCTTAAATCCTCTGAAATCTTCAAAATATCAGGTGAAAGCTATGTGGACATGTGGAGATGGTATACTTTAGATCCTACATCATTGTTTCACCTCATTACAAACAAATCTGTGCTTGTAGTAGAAAATTCAGATTATTCTATCGCCGGCATAGCAATAATTAACAAAGATTATGACAAACAGCTTCAAATCCTCTATTTGGATACCAATATTAATCATCTTTCAGTATTGAAGCATTTGATTTTATATGCCATAAATTTGGACTGTCTAAAAATTAAAGAAAATGAAAGATTACAAATATTTAGTCCACAAGTTCCTTATGTCAACATTGTTATGAAGTGTTTGGGAATAAATCAATGCGAGGAATTTTTATTATATAAAAGAAAAATTTGAAATATTGTTTGACGATATTGCTATTCATTCAGTATGTGATCGACTATGTGTAGGTCAGTTGACTAACATGATACTTGCTTTGCAAGCTGATGGTTATGACTCAATGCTGCTGGTTCTTACTAACAATGATTACTATTCGGGTCAGATGAAATTTTTTGCCGATTGGGTTAGGTTGAGAGAATGCCACTCTTTGCTAGTATTCATATATTAATCAGCCCTCAATTATGATGCTTCTTGCTAGAAAACAAAAAGTTTCAATGATCTATTAAGTTAATAACGTCTCTCCACCCAATCTATCTACTTCCTCAATCAATGTGTCATAAATGTACCCATGCGTTGATTGAACGATTGATTTGTCTTTGCCCTTTGCAATTATTTGGATTCTCAACATTGGCTTACGATCTTCAGTAAACCCACGTGGATGAGTTTTTAGATAAATTGAATCATCAGAAAATGATTGAACTAGTCTCATCAGGGTTGGTGCAATCATGGCCTCACTAATACCAATAATTTCTTGATTTGTTTCAATAATATGAAAATCCCCAATCATCATTTTCATTTGTGGAAGAATATTGTCTAGAAAGATTGCCTCCAATTCATTTGGTACTCCTGGAAGACAAATAATCTTTGTGTGTTTACCTGAACCTGTGGAATTAATGTTATTGTCAAATTTAGAAGTATCTATTAATACTGATGGGGCACTGCCAACTGGATTTTGGATCGGGATCGATCCTTTGGGAATTCTGGCCATTTTTAGCCTGACTTCATTTAATTTGGGACTAGATAAATATCGTGCATAACTTCGCTTTAGCATTTCAATTGCATCCTCATCTAATACAAGATCTGTACCAAGGGCCATGGCGACACCTTCTAATGTTCGATCATCGTACGTTGGACCGAGTCCTCCTGAAATGATTAACCAGTCGGGATCTCTAACTAATGTTTCATTCACCACTGAAGATATTTCATTAATATTGTCTCTAACGACCGTTACTCTTGTTACTACTCCTCCAGCATCTGCAATTCTTTTTGAAATCCATTGAGCATTAGTGTTTAGAACTGTCCCTAAAAGCAATTCATTGCCTATGCATAATATTTCAGATGAATTTTTCATAAAGTTATATGATATTTTTACTTTATACTAGTTCCATCTGATCATTGAAATGTCGCATATATTATAAATGTATTCACTTTTTTATTATTATCTACATACCTACATCACCTATATCACGTATAATTCCTAATTTTTTATCATATTGTATTCATCCATGCATTGGACATCTAATATGTTGTGTAATCAATTCTGTCAATCCCTAATCTATACACAAATGCCACGATGATTATGCCTTTTCATCATATCGACTCATTTTATGATTTTATACTTAATGATGTACTATAACATAAATAAAGTGTCAGAAATACCTACCTATTGCATTAGTCATGTCAATATCTTGTATAGCCAAGTTAACTTTGTTCAGCAATATATTAAATTGACAGTCATTAAAAGATACATTATTATTCCTATATGCAGTAAAGAAAAAGTTAATTTGCATCTTAGATTTTTATCCTCGAGAATCGGTTTAATTCTATTTTTTTTACTGGTGATCTCTATTTCCTTAAATCATAATATGCCATACACTATTTTACAACAAAAGGCTCTTGCCCAGACTAAGAAACGAACTGATAATATCGATGTAACTTCATTGGATAAGACAAGTGAAAATAATCCTGAGAATTTCGCGACATACAAGAATTCTGCTTTTGGGATAACTATACAATACCCATTTAAGTGGGTAAAGATGGAAGAGGACGAAGACCAAGATTCTTCAGAGAAACAAGTTGTTAAATTCATTCCTACCATGAAAGATCCTCTTACTAAATATTCAAGTTTTATAATATCTATTCATAATATGCATCGCAATAATATTAAGGATTTTTTCAAACTTTTTGATAAGCCAACTTCTGATGCTATTTCGCTACGCGGTTTTGTTCTTTCACATCTCACTTCATTGTCGACGAAATTATTAGATTTCAAGTTCATAAAGCCTGAATCGTATGAAACTACTTTGGCAGGAAATAATCTTGCGCAGAAAATAGTATATACTTATAAAGAAGGAACCGAAGATGATGCCATAACAGCTAAAGTCATGGATGTTCTAATGGTAAAAGATGATAAAGGGTATATTATCAGCTATCGTGCAGATTCATCAAACTATTTGTATTACATTCCAACTATACAAAAGATGATTAATTCATTCGAATTAACGAAATAGGTATATTTAGACATGTGTATTTGAAACATGTATATATGATAATGCAGGAATAATTATTACTGACTTTTTCTAATTCATTTGAGGTTTTCCAGATGTTGTACCATATTCTAAAATAATGAATGATCTCATTTCATTACATGAAGAAAATCATCACTTCCAGTCAACCCTACATATGTGATTTCTAATATCGTCATAATTATTTAATAGTTTACCGCATGATTCGCAGAAGCATTTTTTGCAGGTTATGCACTGAATCACACAACATGTTGTTGTTAGTATGAGATTTGTTTGCATAAAGTCATGTTCGTGAATCATTGTGTCATTCATTACACGTCCGGAATCGACAAAATCGATATTGTTATCTGAGAAATGCCATAACGCTTTACCTTTCTTTCTCACCATATTGATAATATCATTAATAATATCTTAAAGTATACTGACCTATGTAACTTCACATTGTTACTCTTTTTATATTTCTAATAATATCATACTAAATTATTATGAAAATACTGGATTACCGCTACTGTAGTTTAATATCGAATGATCTGGCTAACCGATAATTGTGATATTTTAGTATGTAATTCCATTTTGATGGCTTCTACACCTAGGCTAGTATTTATCCAAATATCCGAAATCAACCCGATACGCAGCATTTAGAGAAGTAAATACCTAGAGGATTTATCCAGTTCGCCTTATCCATTATTTCATTTATTCGAGATAACAATGGACCATAAACTCTGCGATGCGGCTGATACATTCTTGTTAAATTTCTAATAAGTTAACAAAGTTAATCATCAAATAAATAATGAAACTTATTTACTCTCATTGTACTCAGAGAGATGACTACTGATGAAAATCTAGATAACCACGACAATACCGATAATGCTACTAATCCTAATTCTGCTGTCACTAGAGCAGAGCATTCTAGATTAGATATCGTAACATCAATGGACGATTTTATATTTCAGATACTAAAGATAAGGAGATCTTTACTTTATATTTCCATTTCTGCGCTAATTCTTGCTCCACTTGCGATAGGACTTTCGTTCTTTCTAATATCACATCCAACATTTTTTGCAGTTCTTGAAATTGAGAATGAATTTGGTATAGTACTTGGCATATTGTTAATTCTAATAATTATTATTTCTATTACAATGATTATTGCAGGTATACGGCATTATCGTTCGATAGTAGTAAAATGGACTAAGGGTTATAGAGAATTTCAAAGAGAAAGGGAAGAAGCGGATAGGAAAATTGCAGAAGAATATGGTATCGAAACATGACCGATACAATTTTTGCCAAATTATTCGCTAAATCTGCTAATATAAGTCTTATTTCTCTCTACGTGTAGAGGTCTAGTGTACATAGTCTTATACTAATCTCCGTTGGATCATATTTTTATCTGTTTTAATCTGTATTCGATAAACAATACAAGAATAGCTAGTCCACTAGTGTAGCTAGTGACATTGTTCTATGGGATCGTGGTGATAATACTGTGATCTCTATTCTTGTTCACTCTGACCTCATTTCTTGATTCTGTTGATTCCATATTTCTCTTAGAAATCTCAATATTCTGCTGCTTCTTATTTCTTGGAAACACCTTTTCATACGGTACAATTATCTTGTTGCAAAATTCAATTCCTTTTTGTGTAGGCTTGTATATAGTAATAGATCTATGTCCTATCATTGATTCACTTCTGCTAATAAATGCATTGAATTCTAGTTCATCTAATATTGATCTGTGCTTTTTTAAATTTAACCCACAGAAACGAATCAAAGACGTTTGGTTAAGATATCCGTACTCTACTAAATGTAGGATAACATCCTTAATGATATAGATTCTGTCTCTGTAGCAATGCGAAGTTGGCAAATGATTTGGAGGTTTTGTTCCCAGGCCTTGTAGAGAAGCCATCTTCTTGAGTGCTACAATAGATTTTCATTAATGCTTAATAAAACTGGTTTAACTAAGTTAACTCATTATAAAAATGGAAAACCACCTTGAATCAAATTGTGTAAACTGGATATTATCCAGTATTAAATGCGGCCTTAAATTCATCATATCCTTATCAGAAAATTTGCATAGATATGTACTTCATAATCTTACTTGACGTAGAATAGTTCCTATTTTATATTAAAGTCATAATTAGCATTTTCGCAATATGCTAACTTTTCCATAGTTTTGGTTTCACCTTGTGTTATCAGTTCCCTGATACTTTTAGGGGAAAAGTCTGCATTTTGCAGTATACTTGGTGATTCTAATTCACTTCTAATTATTCTTGTAACTGAATTTATTTGTGCGCCATAATTGTTGATTAGAGTATTGTATTCTGATTTTATCACTGCCAGCTGACGATTATCAATCTCTGTAAGATTAACTTTACTTTGCACAATATCGTATAATGTTTCTATGAGCCGGATGTGTCTTGTTATAAGCCTTGACATCTTTATAGTATCCATATTCTTATCACTAAAAATGATATCTTTAGCTCTGCTTTCAACTTCCGCCATATTGGAAGGTAGCTTGTGTATTTTTCTTGGGTAATTTTCTACAATAAAAATATTCTTATCATTTCTTGGAGATGCATATATAACTTCTCTTACCGGAGTATTGCTAAGAAGACTCCCATCCCATGCATACAGGTTATCTTCAAGCTCAATCCATGGAAATCCATAGATTGGATAACCAGAGCTTGCTAGGATGTGTTTAGCTTTTATTTCCATTTTCGTATTGTCAAATATGAGCGGCCTGGCTGTCATCACATCTACGGCAGTTATTATGAGACGAAGTACTTCTGGTAATTCTTCTTTTGTTGCTGCAAGATTAAGCTTTTTATAATCTATGTACTTATCGAGTGTTTTTGCAAGTACAGAATGGTCATAGAAATGGGTCCAATTTGTTGGATTAAGAAAGTCAAAGTAATGTTCCCTTTTATTGCGATTATTATTGTGATTTTTGTCGTTGTTATTATCACCATAATCGCCACCATAATTGCAGATAGACCAATGTGACCATAGAGGTGTAAACATTTTGGGAACGCCAAAGATCGCAGCATTAGCCGATGCAGCTGATATTTTCTTGGTAATGTATTTCTTAGCTTTATTATCGTAATCAAAGACGAATATATCTGGGATGATATTCGGATTACTTTCTGCAATCTCCATCCAAAAATCTTCAAGATCTCTTTCTGGATAGTCATTTTTGCTTCCCACAATTATAGCAGCATTTACAGCTCCAATGGAAGTTCCTGCAACTATATCTATTCTTACATTCTTTTTTACTAATGCTTTGAATACTCCGCATGCAAAAGCTCCTAATGAGCCTCCCCCTTGCAATACAAGAACATTCTCTACATCTCTTGATTCTTTATGTCTGAGTTGGATATTTTCTTCCTTGAATAGATAACTCATCTAAATAAGATTATGGATTGCATTCCTATTATAATTTATAATAGACTATCTGATATTTCGAATGCTTCATGAAAACGGCCAATATAAATTCCAAAGTGCCTAGAGAGTTATGGTTCATCAATCTCGGTATGGCAGATTGAATTTTATTGTAGGTATGTGAAGCAATTGATTGTGCAATTTGGTTTTCTCTATAGTAAATTTCTGCTCACTTAATACGGTAGTAGATATCAACTAGGTTAGTTGCTACTACTATGCTTGAATGACGTGTTTACCTGATTAATATTAGATGCAAGTAGGAATTGATAGTTTCTCAGCATAGGATGACACTGGAAGATCAGTCAGCTCATCTGATCGTTTGCAAAGATTAATCGAACAAATTGAATATGCCAATAAAATTGGGTTGGATGTGTTTGGAATCGGTGAACATCACCGTATGGATTCCTTGATTATGCTTCTGCTATCATACTAGCTGCTGCAGCGGCGCGAACAAAGCGCATACGACTCACCAGTGCAGTGACAGTACTAGGCGCATCCGACGCAGTAAGAGTATTTCAAGAATTATCATAATTTCAGCCATCGAAAAGCCGACTTTTATACACTTGATATAAACGATATTATCATCACGATCCAAGATTTTACTTTTCCCCATCAAAGATGCTTATTGAGAACTTTTAATAAATATTGAATGATATGAGACGTTAACAGAAAGAGATGAAGCTTTATTTTGATAACCTGAAGTAGCGTGATATTCAAAGATCTCAAGAAGAGTTAGTCTGGCAATCGAAGAACATCAATCTGGGTTATTTGAAACGTTACAGAATAAACCATTTTGAATTTGGAATATGTTTTACATCTGGATATTTGAAATTTAGGAAAATGAAAGGTCTCAGTAGCAAAACATTAGCGAAAAGGTTAAAGGAACTTAATGAAAGTGGAATTCTAGAAAGAAAGGCCTATGTGGATTAGCCAGTAGGGATAGAAATTGGCAGAGTCGATCATGCATTTGTTTAACTGGATGAAGAAATTGGCAGAAAACTAACGTAGATTATATGTGCATGGTAATAGATTTAAGTCTGAAAACTCGACTAAGATTTTTGAATATAAGTAGTGTTAATTATACTGGATACGTGAAAAATAGCAAAATATAATGTTATAATAATAAACTTGTTATTATTGAATGCCTAATATACTCATAACCACCTGAACTTCTGTGTATTTAAGAAATAAGTCATGCAAATAAGGTGGTATTCACAAAGAACTTAGTGTAATATAAGAAGTAATGGACCCTGACTTTATTCATTTAAATAGTCTCATATGTTCTGCCATCATACATCTATTAAATATAACATCTAAACCTTTTTCTTTAGCCACTTTTTCGGCATCTGCGTTATATATCCCCTCTTGCATCCATATGACTTTGACATCTTTTTTCTTCAAAGCATCTTCTACTACAGGAGGTACATCTTCCGATCTTCTAAATATGTCAACTATATCGACTTCACTTGGTATGGATATAATATCTGGATATGATTTTAGTCCATTCACCTCCTTTACTGTAGGATTTACGGGGATCACATTATACCCATGTTCAATTAGATACTTGGGTACAAAATAACCAGGTTTTCCTTCTTTATTGGACATTCCGACGACTGCAATATTTCTCAAATCATATATTTTCTTTAACTCCTGATCTGAATGAGAATCCTTATTTGATATACCCATGCATATTTTTCTCTATACTGCTATATAACAGTAAGGTGACAGATAGACGCGTACCTAAAGGAGTAACCTTGATCCTAGATTCTTGTGATTTCGTCTAAATTTATGTAATTACTATTAATCCTCGTTTTGTAATACTGTAATGATAGAATTGCATAATTTTGGGTCCAACAAAGGCATGGTTAGAAAGATAATAAAAATGAAAAGAATAGCAAAAAAGCTAACCTGACTCAAATTCCATTTTACCAATGGTTGAGCATTATAATAATTGCTTACTATAATATTATGTATATTAGTAACAATATAGATTCCTTACTGTGATTGTAGTATTGTAACCTGTGTTGAATACTTGGCTTATTGCATAATAAGTTGAAATATAATACTAACTTATATTGTAGATTAAGGCTATATTGCTTAATAGTTGAAGAACAATATTGCTTTAACAGCAGAAAAGCAAGGCAGGATCAAAAGTGAATGCCATCTTGGTATTGCTATAGAAAGAAAAATTCAAGACATGTCTTCAGGCCTAAAACCTGAATATTTCAGGTTATATTATACCATCTCTGAAGATAACATACTCACATTAGGAAATTACATTCAAGCATTAAGAATAGAGGTCAATCCATCTGACCATTACAGAAGAGACGTCATTAAACTGATGTGTACTTTCTCGCAATATAATAATAGCCATCGTTTCAGTACTATGAGTAGAGATGACATAATTTCATTTCTAGAAAGTTACCGCAGATCAGAGGTATCAGATCCTATGCATAGATGGATTGGAACTTACAATCAATATAGAATCCATTTGATTAGATTTTTCAAATGGTTATATTATCCAGCTCTTGAACCGAAGAAACGACCTAAACCTGATGTAATTCAGAATATACCACAGCTTAAGCGAAAAGAACAATCAATTTACAAACCTACAGACATGTGGACAGTATAAAGAAGCTAATTGAACAAGGAGAAAAAGATGCATTAAAGATACTCGAATGATGTTAATATCATGCCCAAGACAAAAGTATCTTTTCTGATATGTTAAACCAGCTTCCACACATCCTGTACAGCACGAGTCAGAAAATAAGAGTCAAATTACCAATCTCTCTGGGCTCGATCCATATCTCAAAAGATTTGTTTTCGTATCTGAACCTGACTGTAACTTCTCTCATAGTCAATCAAAGTGAATCCTATTCATTGTATGATGTCAGATACGTCAGATAGGTCAGATGGGCTGCAATATAGTAACAGTTCAATGCGATTCGAGATTACATGTTAAGAAAGTGTCATATAGGTCAGATGGGTTAGATACTTCTTATTTCTGACTTTTTATCAAGATAAAAATAACGAAATTGTACTTGACAGTGAGCGCAAAGTTTTATCATTTATCGGTAGGTCGACAACATAGAGGCATTAAGTGATTTAATTAATGGAGTTAAAATTTAGGCTTGGAATATAGTGTTGATTTAGCAGTTGATATCTATAGATAATAGCAATTAGTCGATGCGAATCAACATACTAATTTAGTGAATATTCAATACGGTTACACAACGGACAACGTCGGATTTTTAATATATCCGGCATAATCGTCCATGAAATCGCGCTATAACACGATATGAAGAATGCCATGTTATAAAGAATATCAAAAATGCTGCGTCCTAGATATCGACCGACGTCACAGGATAGTGATAAAATTTATGTATGCTGTATATCATGAGGCGCGCTAAACAAAAAGATGGCAATTCTTTATAAGCGCCGTGTTGCCAGGCTCGTGAGTTATTTTCATTAAATTCTACAATTATATACATATATGATTCCCCACGCGTCAGATACTCTAGCTTTCGACTGGAAACTAGGAAACGAAGAAGACTCTTCTATAACAGACAATGAAACAAATAAGTCCTAAATATTAAATCGTGGAATGCGTCAAGTTTCCTATGGTAACTATTACTGTTATTGCTGTAGTAGCCATTGTTATTTCGATAACTATGACTATGACAGCATACATCCATACAGCAAAAGCAGAACTCAACATTGACCAAATGATTAAGAAGGATCATGACATGGCTAACGCAATTAGAGGCATACCGGAAAACTGTGAACAAAACTCGACCGGTACTGAAAATTCAGCATCGTCTAGTATGAGTCTCCAATGTAAGTAGGTAAGAGCCAGATTAGTTTATTGACCGAAACCTGTCCCAGTATTATCACTGCCTGGATCAATACCTTTCGAGCCACCGGAATTGCTTGAGCCATCATTAAATATTCCGCCACCTTTTTTTGGAGAAGTGGTATCTGGATTACCTTGTGAGTTAGGACCAAATTGAAGCTCTGGGTCAGTACAGTTATAATATATTCCAAAATAGTTTTTACATGTTTGGCAATATGTTTGTGGGGTAGAATATATAGTGCCAGTTTTAACTTCTCTCCAACAACATGTTTTTGTAGGAGTGGATTCCTTGTAATTATAAGAGCAGCCGATTGCTGATAGGAAGCGACTAGATGGTTTTGCCGCATACACACTAGTCGAGATGGGATCTGAAATTAAAAGAACAGTCAATATTATAGCTATGGTAACCATTGCCAATGCATCACTACGTTGTGTCTGCTTGGATACCATTATATCAGCTCTTTCACCTCTAGATAGAATCTATTATCACCTTTACCTGTAGCTCTAATTTCTGCCATGTTATGGAGGTAAATACAATAATATTCCTATTAAGGAGTACTCTAGATCATTCTACCTATTATTTGTAACATTTGATTTGATTTTACTTCTATATACAAATTAGCATATTGGAATGAAGGATTGAGTTGGAATGTCAGAACATAGTATATCTCACTTGGCGTATCTAAAAGCAAAATAACCAACAAGAATACCAAGGATGTGACACAGAAGCCTGCGGGTAGCCAGTAGAAAAAATACAAAGGTTTACTTTGTGAAGGATTAATAGACATTATATCGTAAAAAAGTGTTTCTAATAAGATATGCTGACATGCCAGATTATAAACATTCTCTAAAATGGGAGATCAAATGTATATCCGAATAACAGTAATAATATTGTAACCGTAACTAAGAAAGGTGATCATTTAGCAGGTATTCACATAAATCTGCACCTAACCGATTAATATCTAATAGGTTAATAATATGAACGCTATGACTTGTAATTCCTGTGTCGTAATACTACTTTTAATCAATACTAACTTTGTTAACTGGTGTTATAATTTTTGTAATCTACACAGACAGAAGTGTATGAACATTATCTGGATCTGATGTCATATATGTCAGATAGGTCATATAGGTCAGATAGTTGGTATACAATAGCAGTTCAATGCAATTCGAGATTACATATTAAGGAAGTGTCATATAGGTCAGATACGTCAGATAGTTCTTATCTGGTTAGATATCAAGATGGAATATCAAAATTGTAAACCACAATAAGTGTAGTGTCGACATTTAATTTCACCTTCATTTTATCCAAAGTCCTGCTTATTTTACTATTCAATCATAATATACACTGGCAGTAGATGATGGATGGACTGTGTATTGAAAACACACAGACGCATACATTTTCGGTGATAGGACAACACAAATATTCTATTCAACCTGTGAGACCAACTTGTCCTATCGCTGTATTATTAACACAAGAAATGAAACGAACCGGTCACTCCCCCCCGCCTACAGATCCTCAGCCTATAGAAGTCACTATCTTTAGAATGTCATAATTGTCAATGCCAAAGCCAAAAGAACTAACTGTAGATGAAGTCAAGAAAATGATTTATAAAGAAATTGAAAAGAAGCAGAAGCAAGTCGACCCAGAAAAGTTCAACATGCGAATTGTGGAAGATAACCTAGCAGAGGTAGAGGCCATACAGTTTATACTTGCAATGATTATTGATGAAGAAAACAGGCGAAGGAATGTCTGAGCCGGAGCCGGTAGGTAGGAATAAGCTGCGGCGACCAAACGAACGAACATGAATATGTAACTCAAATATCCTTCGATACGTATATACAGATTGCCTTTCAAATATTGGGAAGGGGTACAGAAGAGATTGCGTAAGGGTCTATATGGTTTCACAACAATACTAATTTTATCGACATCTTCTATAGTTCTGTCATATTTTATCTCGTCAACAGGGAGTAGTTTTGCGGCGAATTCTACTTCGAATTTGTTATCATCATTAATTAGGCCCGCAAAAAAAGTTACATCTGCAATTGATGTCACAAGGCCATCCATTAATGCTACGCGTTTACAACAAATCCCCAATAGTATAGCAGCTAATGTTGAAAAAATCAAGAGTATGATCAATGCAACAGCTAATGATCTTCGTAATTCAATTAAGAAGACTATCAGTGACACACGAAATGCATTACTGGATCTTGGAATTAAGCTGGCAGAGATAGCATCCATTATTGCCGCAGCTATTGTTGTAATTTCTCTTATTAGACGTCCTTGGCTAGGTCTAGATAAGATGCATTCCCAGCTGGGTAAGAGGGTTGAACTGGCAGCTTACGATATCGACGACATTCGTATTCCTTTCAATCTGCGCACATTCAAGATAAGTTACAAGATCAATACGGTGCTCGTTCGAAATAAAGGATGGAAGACAGCGAAAAATTGTAAAGGTATGCTAAACATTGGCAATGAGGGAGTAAAAGTGTATTGGTCTGCATTTGACGAAAGAGAATGCATGACAATTAATCCGCACTCTACGGAATACCTAGATTTATTTGCAATAATTGAAGGGGAACCTTCAGAAATTTTTAAAAGTTTGTCTGAAAATATTTTGAAATTAAAAAGTTATATAAATAATGAAACATTTACTGACACACCAGTTCGTCAAGACCTCAACGCGAGAATAGAGGCGCTCTCGAATAGATATAAATCTGCAGAAGAAATCCCTAGAATAATTATACAAGATGCAAACGAAGGCTGGAGGATTCCTGGTGAGCAATATTCATTTCCAATAAACGAAGCTGATACATGGCAGTCAATAATGGTTGATGGTAACATTCCTATCGAAAGAATCAAAGAGAGCACAAAAGTGACAGTAACTTCAGAAAATGCTAGAAAATTACAAGAACCTATAACTATTCTTGACAGGCCTTTTGATGTCAGAGGAACGGCGATAAGATTCTAATTTATATCCTACGAACAGGTATCAAAAGTTTATCTACAAACGCATGAAAAATTGAGGTATATTCATTGCGATCAAAGCATTTTCTGTCCCTAGTGTCCCTAGCTCGCTACTACTATCTGTACCCCTTCCCAATATTTGAAAGGCAATCTGTATATACTAATTTTGTTAATACGCAACAAGTTATCTCATCGGACAATATCGGACTTTTTAACACATCCGGCATAACTATCCCGGACATAGTGTTATACTACGATATGGGTGTTGCCAGATTATAAACATTGTCAAAATTGCTGCGTCTTAGGTGTAGACCGACGTTCCATGATGGTTGCAAAATTCTATTAAAGCATTGCAGCGGATAGTGTTAAATAACTAAGATGCGGATGAATCATTGAGGGGCCATGTTAAAGGACTTGCTTAACCCTACAAATTTCAACATTCTAGTAGGCAAGCTTGGAGATGTTTTGGTAAAAGCCCTTGATCAACCTTTAGGATACGCCATTAATTGGGGGAGAATTTGGTCATTGTGGCCTGTGCATTTAGAAACCGCTTGCTGTAGTGTCGAATTTGGGGCTGCGTCTGGACCAAGATATGACGTCGAAAGATTTGGTATTATAGAAGCTTTCGGATCATTACGACAATGCGATCTGGTCGTCGTTCAGGGTACAGTTACCAGAAAAATGGCGCCAAGACTTAGAATGGTTTATGATCAGATGCCAGACCCAAAGTACGTAATAGCCATGGGAGCATGCGCAATTACTGGCGGTTTGTACATAGATTCATACAACGTTCTTCCAGGAGTTGATGGAATTATTCCAGTCGATGTATATGTTCCTGGCTGCCCTCCTAGACCTGAAACTTTGATTCAAGGCACAATGCTGCTACAGGAAAAAATAAAAAGGTCGAAGATAGGATAAAGTGGTAAAATCCATTCAATAACTACTAACGACCAATGACTTAAATCCTATTGCTAATATGATAGCCTAGAGAATAATAGATGCCCAGATTAACATATGACAGGCAAAAGACCTTCATTCATTTTCAGATGAGGAAATAAATAAAATATTTGAGGAGATCCGTGTATCTATATCGAAAATTGCGTCTTCAATACATCGTGCGGCCGCGCCAAACTATAAATATTATCTAAAATAGCTCATTTGATGTATGAGTTACGCCTTGACATGTTCATAAGAAATTATGCGTTAGATATAGACTCGGAGGGATCTGGTAGCTCAAGACCGCAGTTGCTACAAAATTTAGGCTTAATGTAATAAACAGTGCCACATCTTGAGCACTTGTACGAGGTCTTTGATGCCTCATGACGACGGCGGATTGGATATCGATGGGTATCGCGTTCCTTTCTGAAGGAGGATACCATCACCACGTTGCAATTAACACTTTGGAGAGTTTGCATGGTGATGTTCATAGGGAAGATGTGACTGGATCAAAGAACTTTACAATAGTAGCGTCTGATTCGTCGTCTTACAATTCAATCAAGTCAAATATTATTATGAATGATCCTACTTCTGAAAATCAAATGGCGGATAATGGTGCAACTGAGTTCACAATTATGGATCCTGATAGAATACAAATTGTTATCAGAACTAAATGATTTAATGTACTTGATAAAGGGGCCCAAACTAAAAAAATTGAGATTTATCA
>DATBGR010000237.1:0-4470 GCA_036557905.1 Nitrososphaeraceae archaeon
CAGAATTAGAAAATGTTCTTAAATTAATACCAATGGGTAAGGTTGGCTCTGCAGATGACGTAGCAAATGTAGTTGAATTCTTGGCATCAAATAAAGCAAGCTATGTTACAGGTGCATCGTATTTTGTAGACGGTGGTATGACGTTGTATCCTAGTTTTGGTCCAAATGTAGAACACAATGCAGTGAGTCATGGTAATAATACGGCAACAATTCGGAAATAGTTCATATTGTATTCGGCGTTTTATATACACTGTATATTTTATATTCCACAATAGAAATTTATTAGTCGTTAGTCTACACCCTCATATCACATTTCAATAATCGTAGATATGGGAAATTATCTACTTTATTTCACTATCATTACAGGACAATGTGCGTAATGTAGTACGTCCGATGCAACACTCCCAATTAACATTTTTTTAAGGCCTGATCGTCCTCTAATACCTACTACTATCAAATCTACTTTCTCCTTTTCTGCATAATTTACTATTGCTCCTCCTATTCTTGATACAACATCTTCAACGATTTCTGACTTGAACTTTGGAATGTGATTTTCTTTTGATAACTGGTCTACTTGATTCAACCACACCTTTGCCTCCTCTCTTTTTTCTTCCATTTCTTTTGAGCCATAGGTAGGCGCAGTAACAAAAAAAGAATAACTTAATCTGCCTAGATCTATTATTGTTATTCCAATTAATTGTGTATCTTTATTTTTGGTATTCTTAGTCATTGCAACAGCATATTCTGCAGCTCTCATAGATGTTTCAGAACCATCAATCGCAATCATGATTGTAAAGGGTTTTTGAGTTTGTTCAGACATATGACTACGTAATAATAATACAGCGTTAAATTAAGATTGTTGACTAATTTTTGCCCTAGATCGTAGAAAGCCGATTAAAGGGGATAGTGTGGGTGAAATTCGAGTATCATCAGTAAGTACAGTATGACTCTTGTCTTCAGATTCCACAGTTATTTTGTATCTAATATAGTCGGCAGAACCAGACTTGAATGGAGATGATTCTGAAGGTAACTCAAAAAACTTGGAATTTCTTACCAATTTCTCTAATTTCTCGGCATCTTGAGAATTTGTCAAAGTGGTATCTATAGTAGCTGATGAGTACATTCCCGCGAATCCTCCGCTTGACTCAAAGCGAATCTTCATATTTTAACTAGTGCTATAATTACTATATATTTTTCAAGGATCACCTCATATAATAAGTGGCGGAATTATTACCCCAACGTTATTCCAAGCTTTTTCAACGGCCTTTAGTTCAGCGCTTTCAGGCCCGAAGAGATTTCTAGCTACTTGGATGGTATGTCCTGCAAAATCTGGATAACTAGACTTTGTATTCAATCCACTTCCAAGCGTATTGTACCAGATTAAACCTGCCTTTTCCCATGCATTTCCTCCAATATCTATTGCAGTTAGATAAAATGCATGATTACCAAAACTCGAATATTTATGTACTCCACCCTCATCATGCATTTCATCAATAGGACCAGGATTATAATCGGAAAAGTTTGCAGGTTGGTTGTCGTAAGGACTTGCTGTACCGGGCTCTTTCATACTCCTAAGAGCCCATTTTGGATTTTCTTCAAATATGCCTTGACCGATTAGCCAATCTGCTTGACTAGCAGACTGACCTAGTCTGTACTGTTTGACTAGGGAACCATAGACGTCGGATATGCTCTCATTAATTGCACCAGGTGAATGGTTTGAATCACACCAATATTCAAGTCCCGCTTCATACTGTGTAACACCATGAGTTAACTCATGTCCTCCAATATCAATTGCTGATGTAAAGCTTTTAAAAAGTGATTGATCCCCGTCTCCATACGCCATCTTTGAACCATCCCAAAATGCGTTGTTAAAGTTTGAGAGCCAATGAACGTATCCATTCAAAGGCATATTATTATCGTCGATAGATTTTCTATGATAGATGTCAAGATACAGCTTATATGTCGTATCAAGGCTATCGAAGACTTCGTTTACTGTATTATCTGCTACTGCCTGATCTCCAATTTTACGTACCAAAGTAGAATTCGTTATCTCGTCAGAATGATGCGCGTCATAAATGTATATTTGTTCCTCATTACCGCCTACTGGAAACATTGAAGATAGTGATGCAGCAACCTCTCTCCTGCCACGCATTCTTTCGCTTACCATAATATCTCTAAGCAACTTGGCCTCTGCTTCTGTTCCCTTTACTTTCTCTTTCAATATTCTGAACAGCATTTCTGAAGATATAATTCTACATTTTGAATATATCATATCGTTGTTACCACTAGTATGAGATATAATAGTTTTGGTAACAAAAAATAAATAAATCCCAGAAATGCGACGTGGACTTTAATCAAATAGAATTTATTATGATAAAATATGAATAGGTACTGTCTTGAATAATTACGTAGTTATATGATCTAATAGACAGCTATATGTGATACTTTTTTGTAGAACTATTATGACAACACTGCTCCGGTTATACAACCTTATCTTGAACTTGAAAATTATTTATCATTATCAAAGGTTAAATGCAATTTATAATTTATAATTTGTCGGCGCCGACAAATTTAACTTTTACTAGTAAACAGCTCATCTTATTTTCAATTCTTTTCTACACTCTAACAATGGCATATTTTGTGGTTGCAGGGGGAGGTAGGGGTTCACCTTAAATTAGGGTTTGAAAATCATTTGCAAAGAGTAATATTTAACTTAACAATTAGAATGGCTCCAATAAATTATGTCCAACAACTAACATCAATTAGATATCATATAAATTAAGGATTTTTACCTATGCTAGGTCATTGCTATATTAAACAATTATTATTAATATTAATTTTATGGTAAAAATCATCACCTGCATTTAGATGATAATTTAATCTACGCAGATCATAATTGTAACAAATAATGTCAAAGATTTCTTCGGTAAGCTCATCTTTAATGACACCTGGATTTATTGAAGACATATATATTTCCCAAATAAGACAGTCAAGAAATATCCGTAAAGAAATATCGAACATCGAAGAACTCGCAATTTCCATACAACAATGTGGACTTTTGCAACCAATCATAGTTAGATCAAAGAATTCGTATTTTGAAATCGTTACTGGACACAGAAGATTTCTAGCTTGCAAGACTCTAGGATGGCGGAAGATTCCTTGTCACATTGCAGAGTTAGATGACAAGACTTCTTTTGAAATTTCGCTAGTTGAAAATATACAAAGGAAAACCCTTAGTCCATTGGATGAAGGTTTAGCATTTAAAGAATACATTTCAGAGTTTGGTTGGGGAGGAATATCCGATCTGGCCCGTAGAATCGGCAAGAGTATAAGCTACGTAGCCAAACGAATCAAATTACTTGATCTTCCGACCGACGTAATGGAATCAATCATGAATCATAATTTGTGCTCAAGTATAGCTGATGAATTGGTCTTAATAAAGGATAAGTCTGAGCAATCGAGATTAGCAGCTCTAATAATTAATAGAAAAATTTCCTTAAGAAGGTCCAGAGACATTATAAAAACTAAAGATATAGATTTAGAGTCAGAAGAAAATTTCCAAGGTATTCATAGCAAGCATGCTATGTTAAGAGAAAGATCTCTTGACAGGTCGATAAGTGCAGTAAGAATCGCTATGAATAGGATATCTGGAATAATAAATGATGTTCAGGGGGATTGGGTTATCTACGAGCTTCTAATGCAACACAAGAATATGTTACATAGTCAAATCGATATTTTAATAAAAGAAAAAAAGAAAGTCGCAACAGTACCGCCTCTTCATACATTATATGAAAGTGACTGAATAGAGTTGATTACGATCTGAACTTCGGAATTCAATGGTGTATGCGAAAATTCTAGTTCTACTTTTCATCGGACGGCATACGCTGACTGAATGCATAATCTTGAGACGTGCCCGACGTAGGATATAGTTCTGTATATGTTTGTTTGGTATTGTTGATCCTGTGTATTTTCAGCAAACACCTTAAGGAAGTTTCTCTATATGTGTTATATCTAAGTCGGCTCTGTAGGTGAAATGTTCGACAAAGATAAGGTTGAGAAAAGCCATTACCATTACAGATATGTATGCTGCACTGGATCTAGGTCAAAAAACCGTTCGAGCAGTATTGAAAAGACAAGATGGCAAGGTGGTTAAGGAATTAACAATAAAGAAACAAGCTGATAATGTACTGAAATTTCTAAACGGTACAAATGCTAATGTAGTGATGGAATCGGGGTACAATTACCAGTATCTATACGATCTTCTAAAAGGAAAAGAATACAATGTCAAAGTAGCACATCCGCTAATGGTGAAAGCTATTGCTTATGCAAAGGTTAAGACTGACAAAGTAGATGCTAGGATATTAGCAGATCTGCTGCGCACAGATATGATACCAGAGTGCTACATTCCAGACGAAGACATAAGAAATCTACGAGATCTAGCAAGGAGAAGACACTATTTTGTAAATACAA
>DATBGR010000238.1:0-2746 GCA_036557905.1 Nitrososphaeraceae archaeon
AGAATGCAAAACAGTCACAGAATATTCTATTCTCTTTCTAGATCAAATCCAAATCAGAAAGGCAAAGTTAACGAAAATAGGCTAATAGACAGTTTAATGATAACACGTGATTTTGACGAGTTAAAAGCTAGCATGCATGTAGGGAATAGTATTGAAGGTAAGATTCATAAAAGCAATCTGAAATGAGGCATGATATACTAAGTATGATTGATCAGTTCTTGTAGATGTCTATGGCCAATAATAATAAAGACAATAAACATTCGATTGAAATAACGTTCAATGATAGAAAGATTATTGGGTATGTTTCTGTAACGTATTATCTGTCCCGTCGTGAATATAGGGGCAGGGTGGAAAGTGAAAGAGTGACGAGAATGGCAATAGGAGAAGACAAATGCGAGGTCAATACGAATCACATGATACGAGGTATGATACAAAATACAGAGGAATTTCCAGAGCTTAAAGATGTGACCCATATACGATTTACGACTGATGGAGCATTTCTATCCCATGATTTTTTAGATGCTCATGGCAAATGCATACATACTCATATGATTCCAATTTGTAATTTGCAAGACATTGTCATTTCTAATATAGATTATGACAACTTGGGTATACGTGAAAAATCCATAAAAGATATTTTAATAAAAAAGAAAGAAATACCACATTAGAAAAAATCAAATCAAATCCTAATTCGGATTCAATCATATGTTGTATGACATAATGTTAGTATGAGATAATAGCCTACGCGTTCACTAAATTAAAGATATAGTCAGTTTTGAATTTGTTTAATTCAAACAATTACTCCTATAAAATCAAATGGTTTTACGAGATATATCAACCCATGCTCTCCAGGTTTAGAAATGCTACCATGCTTATTGATTAAATCGATGGCTTCAAATGATTTACCAATGAGTCTATCCCTAATTCCAGAAATAATCTTCTAATTGTAGTTACGAGATTTTAGCAATGAGTGTTATGCTGCCAAATTGACACAAATCTCTATCCTGCTCTGACCGCTGTTGAACCACATCTAGGACATTTTCTTTCTTTATGTTCCTTGCCACAATTCATACACGAGAATTTGATCGGATTATTATAAGTGCTTTCTGACATACCATTTCTACTAATCCCTGAAGATATTGATTTATACAGTCCTCTAATGCCGTCCTTCATACCAGATTTTCGTAAACTACGATCTGTCCTTATGATATTAAGTATCAGAAATATAATCAAATAAACCGCAAAAGAAATGGGAAATGGAATTAGTAGAGAAATAACAAATCCCACTCCTATGTAAATCACAAACCATTTCAGATAATCCCTATGAACATTGCGACTATTACTAGTGGGATCATTCTTTCCTCCTCCTCCTTTTAGTCCATTAGCCAAAATATTTTCCTCTACTAATAATTATTAATTCAATCCCGTATAAAGCCTATGAATACATTTGAACACAATTCAACACACCGTTGGAATAATACTTTTTCGTATCATTACAGGATTCATTGTTTATCCGATTAATTAATATTATATAATTTCTTGCATGATAATAATTTACTTTGTCAGTCGTTCTCAAAACTCACTTGTTAACAAACAGTACATAATTTTGGTAGAGTTTAAGAGTGATGGGAGGTAAATAATAAAACAATTTACAAATTCGAATTTAATATGTTATTCTAACAATCTTCAATTCAGCTCCTAGTAGATTAATTGCAGTATATTACAAATACAAGTTAACTTGGTTAGATATGCATTATAAATCTTGATACAGAATTATTCATATATGTGGGGATTTCAATAACATGTCATCGGATCACGATCGGATGATATCTAACAATCAGAATAGCCTTGTTCCTGTCGCATGGGCTATACTGGTCATGGGACTTTCTTTAACTGGTGTAATACTTGTCTATTTGTGGATAGGGCATATTGGACCGACATATTCAAGCGATGTTATGAATCTTCAACAGAGAAGACTTAGACACTGGTATGGTCTACCTCCTGAACCTATTGTAACTGATAAAAGAATATTACAAATCCCTCCTTCCTTGCGTAACGTTTCAAACAGTACCTATTATAGTAGTAAATAGAAGGCAACGCTGGGTTATGAAATAAAATATAGTATCACATTTGTGAACAAACCAATTCTATGACATTTTCGATGATCAGCTAATACTAAAACTTTACACATATTTCATGGTATTCAATTGTTGTTAGTGAAAATCAAGTTAAATATGTAGTGATATCATCGATCCGATAGATCACAATCATTACAAAGTCTTGCTAATAATTGCTAATGCCGGTTAACTTTGTTACCCAGAGATTAAAAAGAACGAACTCGATATATTACTCAAGTTTAGAACATGGCAGATATTGAAAAAAGTTTGAGAAATTTAAATGTCAAAACCAATAGAAATCATCAGAAGGAAAAAAGGCTGTTAGTATTCTTACCAGTTGTTATGATACTGATCTCACCACTTTTTTATACTGCAACGTTGTATGCACAAGGTCTGGCGCAGACTACTTTTCCTCCACCCATATTCTACCAATTAAGAAAAGAGCCATCATACGCAATTACAATTCCATTTAGCTCAACTGGAAAGTCATCTTTTAATCCAATAGATGTTTCGATTCCCATAGGAATGACTGTCATATGGTTTAATGACGATCATGTGTATCATACTGTTACTACGGTTTCAAATAGCACCTATTCATCTCCGGTAAAGTTTGATTCAAATTTCATTCC
>DATBGR010000239.1:0-26568 GCA_036557905.1 Nitrososphaeraceae archaeon
AGCTAATATAAACGGAAAATACTTTGCTATCAATAACATTTGTAGTCATGAAGGAGGACCCCTTGCTGATGGTAGACTTGAAGGATACGAAGTAGAGTGTCCATGGCATCAGTCTAAATTTGATATGAGAACTGGACAGGTTAGGGTCCCTCCTGCAGTTGAACCCCAGGTAACCTATCAAGTTAAGGTGGAAGGTGAGAATGTACTGATTAACGTCAGCTCGGTGAAAACAGAAGCTAAAACACAAGTTAAACAGGTCGAATCCTCAAATTACAAATTGACACTCAAAGAAAGACAAGTATTAGAGGGTACTGATATATTGTCTTTGAAATTTACCAAGCAAGCGGAAGACAATAATGGGATTTTCGACTATGTAGCTGGACAGTTTGCGTTTTTTGATATTGGAAAGGTCTATGATGACCCAAAAGGTCCGATTCGACACTTTACTCTTGCCTCGTCACCTACAGAAGAGTTTATTCTCATCAGTACAAGGATCAGAGATAGTCCCTATAAAAAGAAACTGGATTCGTTACAAATTGGAACAACTGTCAAAGTGCGTGGACCACAAGGAAAATTTACTCTTCACGAAGACCATTCAAATCCTGCCATATTTCTTTCTGGAGGAATAGGCGTTACTCCTTTTAGGAGCATGATAAAATATGCCACAGACAAGAATTTACATATAAGAATCATAATGTTAGATTCAAACAGAAGTCGGCAAAAGATATTGTTCAAAAATGACTTTGACAAATGCGCAGATACAAATAAGAATCTTAAAATCGTTTATACCATTACCGAAGAACAAAAAGAACAAAATAAAAACGGAGACGATGAGTGGAAGGGAGAAAAGGGAAGGATAGACATAGACATGCTGAAAAGGCATCTGAATTCTGATGAAATAGAGAAAGGTATATTCTATATATGCGGTCCGCCAGCTATGGTAAAAGCTATGCAGGATATACTCGAGGTGGACCTTCAGATTCCAGCTGAGCGAATAAAAATAGAAGAATTTACAGGATATTAACAAACTGGCTAAGTACCTTGCATTGTTTCAAGTAGGTGGGAGTTCCTTATCATGTATAATCATATATAATGCCCTAACAATATTATGAAAAGATTTGTAACATCTTAATCAAGTTAAGGTTAGATATTTTAAGAACAATAAATTATAAAAAAGATTAAGTATTTTTTACCTAAACTGTATTAAATTACTATTGATTATCTTCAGTATGAAAAGTGGTATGTATTGCCAGACTTGTGAAAACAATACGAGGGTTTTGTATGAGTTCAAAAAAAGGATGTTTTGTAAGGAATGTCTTGAACTAATCATTTCCACTCGAGTTGCTTCTGGGGTTTAATTGCAATTTAGTTAAGATAGTTGCGCTACAACAACAGATGAATATGCAAGTATGCAAATTAGTTGTTCTCACGTAATAGCCATAATATTAGGAATAGTGTACGTTACCTTTTTCATATATAGCAAATGCATATGCTGCACGATTTGAGCCTGTGTTATATTCAATAATATACCATCATCTATAATTAAGTCCGAACACAAAGATTATGATTTTACTGCAGATTATTCGATAGATTTTGGTGGAGAGACGAATTGAACATGGCGTGTACACTGTGCTGACCGGTAATATGAAATGGGATAAAGACGATGATAGCTTGTCTCCTGAAGTTGAATGCGATAGTAACGATATATGCGATGATAGCTCACCTCTTCAAAATGTACGCGTTTACTTAGTTGACAGAGGTATCCAAGACGGACACATTGCAAGAAATATCTGTAAATTTTGATTTTGACATACCAGAAGATATACCAACCAAAAAATGCAAGATAGTTGTTGATATGGTTTCTGATGAAGCAGAGTGGATATTTATCAACCCAGTTAGGATATTAAATTAAACTAAAAAATACAAAATTATGGAAGATTTTCCAAGCTCACATCTCTAATTGTAATGGAGCCAGAACCATTGTTTCTTATCCAAAAGTATGACTTTGCCTCATACAGGTTTCTATCTACCATCCACGGTTCGGGTGAATTATCGAAAATGTCCATTACTTTATGAAGACCATTTCCATCCATATAGTCAATCTCTCCTATTTGATGCACATTTCCACCCTCATCTTTAACTGAGTGCCGTAACTTTACTGCTCTCTCATTTTGTATTTTTATTGGAACTGTACCTGACCTGTGCTGGTCATGACAGTTATGTGTGGATTCTCTCTTTGAATTCCATCCGTATTCGTTTACGGCAAATCCATATCCACCAAATCTATTACCATCAAGTGGACTACCTCCTCTACATGTCATACCAGGTTCGTTATGCCTTGATCTCATTTTCAACGAACAGTTGTCTTTGGTACCTGCGAAATGTGGTATCAAGGTAACAGTAAGTATAGCGTTATAATTATTATAGTGACAATAAATCCTTCTCCTATCTCCAGTAATCGTACAATTACCGTTACCGTCTATCACACATGGAATGTTACCATTAGCACGTACTTCGACCTTATCATCATCAGGATCAAACCCTCTAAAAATTCTGTTATGACCGTTACTCCACGTTGTAGATATGTTGAACACTGCCATTAAAGTAATATCTTTTATCGCATATATTAGTTTGATAGTGTTTTCATTTCCTGGACGTTTGAGAACATATTCACATCCTTCAGGATACGGCTGAATATTTAATGGGAACACCAGTTTCTAATTAACCCAGTTTCGTGATTAGAGCGTGAACCGAATAGAAACTTTTTTAAGTTTATAGATTTTGCAGAAATTGAAGGTTACATAGATTAGCAAAACTTAAGAATATTGGGAATGAAGTGTTAGGGAAATGATGAAAAACATTTTTTTATCAAATGGAGGTGTCTGTCTGACATTAGTTCTGTCAATTATGCTTGCGTACTCTGGCCTTTCACACGCCACAGCTGAGTCGGGAATTGGAAAAGACGTATTCAAGGTCATTGTAACATTGTATGGAATATCAAACTCAACAAAGGACATTGTCACATTGGTTAGTGTAGGGGACCAGCTGAAGGTAAAATTGTTCAATGCAGAAAATCCTGAATCGCAAGGACTCAACAAAACAAGTTATACAATGACATTCCCAAATTTAGCTGTTAATGATGGAGAACCTTACAAAGTATGTGTTATGAGTACAGATAATTTTAAGCTCAAGTGCGAAAATGGTAAAAATTCTCCCCTAGAGAGGCCAGAATTCGTAGACATTAACATGGCTGGAGAAAGCTCTGCAAAAGGCTAATCCATTTTTTGCTTAAAATTTTTCTCTTTTTTTAAGGAATTTGAATCACAATTTGTTTATATTAAAGATAATCCGAATGGGTTCATCGGGATTAGAACCCTGAATGTATTAGGGTTCTACTAACTTAATATTTTAGTCTTATCTAATTTTATTTCTTCATTTGTTCACAGATTTTTCTAACAAGCGACCGGTGACATAAGAGTTCGTCATCCTCAAAACATAACAAAGTGATATTTTTATTCAAACTTTCTTTTGCTAACTGTCTGCATAACTCCATGCCCTTTTCACTATTTCTTATTTCATCACGAAATCTTTGGGAAAATACGTCCCAAGTTATTTTCCCATTCTTATACTGTTTGTGAAGAGCTCTTGAAGGTGATAAATCTATAAGCCATTTATCCCAATGGTCTTTTTGTTCTTCTTTCTTAATGTATCTAGGAACGTATCTAGTAATCAGTATTCTTGTGCCATCTTCTGGACCTCTTGATGACCTAATGGATTTTTTAGTTTTAATCATATATTTATTATCCAGAATGCTAAGGGATACTTATTATCAATTGCTCGTGGGGCGTTTTCAAACTCTGCTGATTTTCTCATACGGTTTTACTTTGTCCGACTTCGATGAGATGGCCATCAGGATCACGAATGTAGGCACGAATCTCGGATGGATGGTCTTTTGATTCAGTCAAGAATTCTGCTCCTCTTTTTCGCCACTCATCGTAGCAGGACTGAATATTGGCCACCCGAATATTCATGAAGCTGCTGACCACATTTGGATTATGGGGTATTCGTAAAGTGACAGTTGGTTTATCGTCTGTTGGGCCTCCACCTACGTTCAAAATAATCCAACTGTTTGCAATCTCAATAATCGTTGGTTCGCCTTCGCGAACGATTTTCCCTCCAAAAACACGATGATAAAATTCTGCGGATTGTTTAACATCAGCAACTGTAAGAAAGTGCGTCAGAACAAATCCTTCTTTGGGAGGAATTTGATAATCTCCTTTATTGGTTGTTGTCATATCCGGTTACTTGAGAGAACCTAGTATTAATAAGTCGTAACGTATCTAGCGTATCAATTGGTGCCAGAATCCCATAACCCGGAACGATTAACTTAGAGCACTGAACCCATTGGGAACCATATTGTTAGCAATTCGGATCCAACCAGTAGGATATGAGTGAAAATCTGATAGGAGTAGCTGTTGGAATTACATTCATTTTTACCGGAAATACATGTTGATACAAGTGCGTTAACTAATTTTATTAACTAGAGAAAGCTCATTAGATCGTGAGAGAATTACTAGTTGCAATACTAGTTTCAACAATCCTAATCATTTTGCTGATTCCACTGATAACAATACCTGCAAAGGGACAGTCATGGTCAGAGGGAGCAGGTATGCCCACTGCAAGATCAGAAATTACTGCTACCAATATAGGAGATGATATATACGTTATCGGCGGGTTCGATAAATCAGGCGATACCTTGGACGTTGTTGAAGTTTATAATGTCAACAATAATTCATGGAAATCGATAGCTCCTATGCCACAAGGAGTACATCATGCAGCTGCAGCAAGTTATAACGGAAAAATATACGTGGTAGGGGGATTTATTTCAAGGGAATGGATTCCATCTAATCAATTATTTATTTATGATCCAATAAAGGATAAGTGGACGGAGGGTAAATCGATGCCGACTCTTAGAGGTGCGTTAAATGCGTTATTCGTTAATGGTACTCTATATGCCATAGGCGGACAGGACGAAGCTAGAATTTTGAATATAAATGAAGCTTATGATCCGCTTACAAACAAGTGGATCTCAAAAGCATCAATGCCTACTGGCAGACATCATGCTGCGGCTACAACAGTTGATAACAAAATATATGTAGTCGGTGGAAGAATAGCTGGATCTTCTCCTTTAGTAAATGTTAATGTTAATGAAATGTATGATATCGAAAAAGATAAATGGACACAAATTGAATCCATGCCGTCAAAAAGAAGTGGAATAGCGGCTGCCACGATAAACAATAGTTACTTCGTATTTGGAGGAGAAGATCTTACTAGGACATTTGGCAACAATGAAAAATATGATATAGGAAATGGTAAATGGACATCACTAGATTCAATGCCTACTTCCCGTCATGGTCTAGCAGCTGTTTCTATTGGTAACAAAATTTTTGTAATTGGTGGAGGACCCGAACCCGGGTTAAGCGTAAGTGGTATTAATGAGATTTACGACGATACTACACTAAATTCTAATACCACAAACAATTCAACTAGTCTTAACACTACAATGCCAGAACAATTGTCTGCTCAATCTATCAATGGAAGTAAAGTGGGTAAAATTTGACAAGCTAATAAAAGTGCCTCTCCGAAATTCATTTTCCTTTAGTTGATCTCTCAAACAAAAATACTATTGTGTTCAGGACTAAATGATCCTATATTCTCCAGACCTGATACCAAAAATCTTTTTAGATCATTCCAAAAAAATTAATGCACACATACTCATGGTTAGTAACTTCACATAGGCTTATGTTATGCTATTACGGAGATTTATATGGTTCTTATTGTACATGATTAGCGGGGGAAAAGGCTTCAGGAGGGCGAATGAGAAAGAAATGAAAAAGATGTCCAAATTAAGAAAAGTAATTTTGATTATAGTGATAATGGCCGTCGCATATTTCGTAGTAACATTCGTTGCCAGTCTTATACAATATTCCTCAAATCGTTAACAAGCATCACTTCTATAGATTGGCCAAGCTCGTTTATAGGTACTCTTATTTGTAGAGTACAATGTTCAAAATCTTTCAAATAGTTATAGTTTGAAGCATGAGTATGGGAGTACATGAGAGTTACGTTTCCGTTAATAAAAAGATGAGGATCGAATATACAGTAGTCATTATGCTTTGTACTGTCTTCCTATCCACTTACCTCACCGATAACATTGCAGCTGATCCAAATATTGGTTATAACAGTCCTGAGAATGATAACCAGCAATTCCTTAGTCAAGATGGTCATCCTTACCTTGGAATTAACATGCGTGGCTACTATACAAGTATGGCTCAGTCAAGAGAATCGAAATTTCTATTCCCAAATAATTATTACGAAAGCAGCTTTCAGATCCTTTCCAAGACACCTGCTATAGATCATGTGAGGTACAGGTTCTATTGGGAATCATACATAAAGAATCCAACTGCATTCATGAAAGAAATAGAGCAGGTCGCAAATACTGCTGATAAATATGGAATAAAAGTTATTTATGATAATCATCAATTTCATACTTCTTCGTGGCTAAATGTTGACAGGGGCACAGGTTTTCCCCGCTATTTATTTAATGACTCGTTACTGTACAAACAGAATAGTGGAGGTTCTCCAAAATCAGTTGCTGCCAAAGCTTGGTGGACCAATTGGTGGAACGATGCTGTAAGGGTCAACGGAACAGACGGGTGGGTACTTCAGCTAGATTTCCTAAAAAAGATAGTTAGTACGGCTGAAAAACATCCAAGTACGTTGGGATACGAAATTCTCAGTGAACCACAAGTTCACAATGCCGATCAGTGGTCAAAAATAGGTAAATACAATAATTTCATAACCAACGAGCTACGAAACCTGACAAATAAAACAATCATTTATAGCATGAACATACCGATCGATCTTAAAAGTTCAATAGATGTCAATGCAAGCAATTTGGCTAAAATGTCTCCTATGAATAAAGAAAATGTAGTATTCAAATTTTCAATGTATGGTATTCCATCGGGAGGATATCAAGGTGACAAACTTCAGTTATTTGAAAACGCAAGTCGTATAGCTGGTGTTCCCTTGTACATTGGTGAATGGAATAATGTAAAAAGAGTGGAAATGTATAACCAGAGAGGAGAAAAGGCCTGGTATATAGATCCCTCCCTAAGCGATATAAGTCAAGCCGATGCCAACAGGATAGTTACTAATTTTCGAAACATCGGAGTATGGGGTTTAGCGTTTTGGGACTGGAGCTTCATTCCAAGCAATACTCCTAACTTTAATTTGGTAAATATTAGTTACAACAATGAAACTGACCAAGGTTTGCTTCACCCAAGCAAATACTATACGATTATGAAAAATGCTTACGAACAACTTGACGGTTAACCTAGGCACTTTGTAGAATCATTAGTTCATCGGGATTCGAACCCTGCATATAAGAGGGTTCTACTCCTTGGTAATTGGCTTTTCTTCTTCTGATGGTGATCTAGCAGCGATTATTTTGGAATTAAAATAAAATCGTTTAGTAACATGAGACTGAATTTATTTGCTTGCTGAAATTGTGAACACCACTTTTGTCAAGTCTTTCAATAAAACAAAGAAAACATGCGATGGGCTGGTACCACTCGTGCTTTATTGATTGAATCTGCTCATTAGATTTCTACTAATTCAATTCCTTCTTTAGCCTTCAAATCCATTTTTTATTTTTGACCTATTTTTTAACCAAGGTTTGGTATCGACATCTTCATAACTCTTCTTCTTAATAGTATTGCTAGGCCTATTGAAACAATTGAAAATACTGCAGCAGTAAGGAAAATCATATTGAATGATATCAATGACGGAAATGATTGTATAAATCCATTGATATTTAATAGCGATTGATGTGTTTGCATATACATCCCTGCAAGAGCAGGACCTATCGAACTTCCTACAATTCTCATAAGCATCGTTGTACCAAGTGATATTCCCGTAAACTGTTTTGGTGTGGAAAGTATAATAACATTCATGGCTCCAACGCTAGTCAACGATAGTCCAATAGAGAGAACTGCAAGGTTTGCCGATATCAAAAATTCACTCGAATGGAATATCAATAAACCAATGAAGCTGACAGCAGTAATCACAGAACCTGCTATCATTGGTTTTAGTGATCCTAACTTCGATATTATGAAGCCTGAAGAAGCTCCAAAGAATAGAAGTACTACAGCAAAAGGTAGCTGCACACCCCCAGTTCCAATAGCATCTTCTCCAAAACCCAAAGGCTGAGGATTTCTTACTAAAATGGGTATAGTTTGAAAAACCATGAACATAGACAAGCCAACAATCATGATTATCAAATTTGCAGGCAAAATAGCTTTATTCAGCATCAACCTAAGATCAATTAATGGATATTTTGCGCGTCTTTCTATGATTATGAATAGTATAAATGATATTATTCCTGTTACAAGAAAAAATACAACTTCCGGAGAGATATATGAAGCATTGCTGTTACTACTATTTCCTAAACTACCTGTCTCCATATAGGTTAATACTAATAGAAACGAAGTAACTGTGAGAGCTAACGTTATTGCACCCTTAATGTCAATTTGGCTTCCAGATGATTTACTGCCAATTTTTGTACGTGCTTTGGCGCCAATCCCTATGTTCTGAATAAACCGTACTTCTTGTCGAGGTTCGCTTTCTTCATCTACATTTATGAATCGTCGTATTATTGCGAATAGAGTAATTGCAATGGGTATTATTGTAAAAAATGTAGCTTGCCATCCGTAGTCTTGAATTATATTGCCTCCAACTAACAAACCTATTACTGCCCCGGACGCAAACATAGAAGTGATTACACCCTGACCTATGGATATTTTCTCTCTAGGGAATTGGTCTCTCACAATTCCAAAAGCAATTGGGAACATTGACAACCCTATTCCCTGTATTGCCCTTGCGATTATCATGAAAACTATATTTGTTGCAAGTCCCGCAGCGGAAACACCTACTATGTAAATTAGCATTATAATAAGCAATATTTTCTTTTTTCCATAATGATCTGATAACTTACCTGCGATAGGAGTCATAATCGCCCCTGTAATTAAGTATCCTGTAAGAATCCAGGACGACATACTGTAAGATACGTCAAAGGATTTGATAAGATCTGGAATAGCTGGTATTAGCATTGTTTCTGCATACATTACCATAGTAGCCACACAACTTAAAATTGCAAGAGTTTTCCAGGCACTTGCGGGAATCTTAACAGATGAGGAAGGCTGTTGATGATATATAGAAGAATGAATGTTACTTTTCTTATTATCATTATTTTTTTGCGATGATACCCGTTCCATTTTCTCGTTACGTTACTCCTTTAAACTCGACCTTCTTCTTATTGACGTTCTTGTTGGAGGGAGTAATAGGAGTGTCAGCAGGAATATTAGTACCAGTAGCGTCACAACCAACATTAAAATGCGTATTCAAATTCTCACATATCTTTTCCAAACAATCACGCATTATTGTAATGTGTTCTTCAGGAATGTCTTTCACTGATATTTTTCTTGTTTTTAATGAACATTCAATCATTTGATCCCACAAGTCATGCATTTTCTCTGTACGATAGATCCTATTGTTTCGCCTATCAGCTTGATCCACTTGTCTTACCACAAGACCCTCTTTTTCCAATTTATCGATAATTGGAATAAGAGTTGCGGCTTCCAGTCCGAGTTTATTAGCAATTTCCTTTTGCGTGATACCATCTTGCATAGACAACATTACAGCTACTTTCCATTGACCGAAGGTTACTCCTACACTCTTACGTAATTCAGAATCAAGAGCCTTGACGAACACCCTGGCTGTTCGATTAACTATGAAACCAATACTATTTTGAAAGTCGTAGGTTCTCATTCTATAACCTGCTAATAATTAGTATACTAATTATATGTATATAAATGTTTTAACTTACTACCTATATTACTCCGAATTTATTTTGGATTTACCTCATTTTTGGCAATTTCATCTGGAGTCGACATATCCGCTTTAAAGGCTGAGAGATGCCTATCTATTGACTAATATTGAATTGGTAGGTCTGAAGCCTTCGGGATTCGAACCTTGCATGTAGTATGGTTCTACTGACTTGTAATTATTTCATGCTTAAGAGTTTGGGATAAATGGTCGCCACGATTTATCTCGATTACTAAGTCTAAGGCTGAAGGAAAACAGAGCAACTACAATTTACTTATAGAGGCTCACAATATATGATAATGTATGATACTTTCGGATGAGCACATAATTCGATGTAGCGAGTGTGGAAGAAACCTAATAGTTAAAGATACTGTAAATAACGGGATCGCATTCCTCAGCCACTTAAAGTTAGATCATGGAATCACTTACTTTCCTCAACGTATGACTATGACTAAGACCAAAGGTAAAATTAATACTCGACAAGATTTCCAATAATCCCATACTTTTCTTCATAATACATTTTAATATACGAAGGTCTGTTAAGATTCGTAGATTTACCGTCAACTCTAATGAGGTTGACTAAATGTTCTCAAAAGTAACACTTTGAATATATCAGATTTTGATTTAATCGAAAGAATTGCTAGATTCCAATACCATTAATAGCTTTATCACTTCAATTACAATATTACAATATTAATTAAAGTCAAGTAATTACGCATACACAATTCTGCGACTAGAGATAATTTTCATTGACCAGAATACGCTACATTATATAAGGCATCATAGTATAGTACCTTGAATTACTTGAAACAGAATAGTTTCCCAATGAGGGAATGGCATGTTAAACATATGGAACAGACACTCGTTAGATTTGTAAAAGGACTATCTGAAAATGCAACGCGGTGGGAAATAAGACTGAATAACAAGTATGGGAAAATAGGCAGAGTATGTAAAAGGATTGAATATGACATGAAGCACGGTGTTACGAATAAAGAAGTCTTTTCATTTTTACAATTAGTAAGAACCGAGACGTCTTACCATGATGTTCGGTCTTGTGAAGGCTCTATGGAAAGATTGAATGAAATACAGTCATATTTCACAGAACCACCAGAGCTTTATCACAAGTGGAATTATACTGTTACCAGATAGTATAATCATTTCTATAGAGAATGAAATATGAGACAATATCATTTTTGATTACATGAAAGGTCAGATCATTTTTTACCGTATCAAACTTTTTTTGTTCAGGTTTCATGGAATCGATGATCATGCAGGTCACAGGAAATTGAAATGTACTTTGATAGCACTCTAGCGTGACATTTGAGTCTATCTTTTTAACCTATAGCAGTATCTTGTGCGATATTGATTTTCTCAGTTTATTTACACCATATCCAGACTTAGGTGACACCAGTATTGGGTCCAGTATATTTAATTCTGTGAAAATCCTTTTAACATCATTAAATTCAGCTTTATCTATTTTAGAGAAGATTATGACAATTTTTTCTTTGTCTACATTCAACTCTTCAAGTACATTCATACAGCTATTATATTTTATTCTTATTTCATCCTCCGATTCTGATGAATCAATTAAGAGGAGAATCATGTCTGCCTGAAGTGATTCTTCGAGGGTAGACTTAAAGGCCTCAATCATGTAAGTAGGAAGTCTTCTAATGAATCCGACAGTATCAGTAAGCAAAAGTTTCTGTCCACCAATAATGAAAGACCTAGTCGTAGTAGAAAGTGTAGTAAATAAATTTTCAGATGTTTCTTTACTTTCAAGAGTAAGCAAGTTGAATAGAGTAGTCTTTCCTGAACTTGTGTATCCCACAAGAGAAACTATTGGCATTCTGTTATCAAGTCTCTGATCATGGTAAAGTTCGCGTTTTCTTCTAGCTTCTGTCAACTTATTTTTAATAAATCCCATCCTCCTTTTCAAGTCCCTAAATTTTACGTCAACTATGTATTCTCCACTGCCTCCTTTGCCTGGTCTCTCGTTACCTATTAACAGTGTCGAGTTTTCCCTAATCCGCGGTAGCTCATATTTTATTTCTGCAAGTTGGATCTGTAATTTTGCTTCCGATGTAGTAGCTCTAGTGTAAAACAAGTCAAGGATAAGCCTTTCCCTATCTACTACCTTTGCACCTGTCGTCTTCTCCAAATTATAGATCTGTTTTGGTGTCATATGTTCATCAACAATAATCTTGTCAGATTTAGTACGTTGAAGAAATTCTTTAATCTCTTCGACCTTGCCAGATCCCAGACCATATTGCGTATGCCTCAGGTTTTTTTGGGTAAAGCACTTTACAATATTAAAATTGCCTAATGATTCAACCAAACCTTTTCCTTCCTGTTTGCTGAAATCGTCAGCATATGTTACCAGTATAGCGTTTTGTTTACTTTTCAGAATGTTTCAGGTCCGGACCAGTCCATATAATCATCATGTGAATATTCGTTTTTGTGCCCCCTTGAACACTCATGTGACGTTGCAGAATTAGCGCTTAATTTGGAACCTTTTTTGGTATCTTCAGGTATATAAACACCCGGAAACACTTCACCACAGTTCTTGCACTTTAACATCAGCATAGGCATTTGTCTTAAACTAACTATTATAGGATGTCAATACTATTAATATCTACCTACACTAATTTTCAAGTAAAAATAGATTAACTGTCACCAATAATTAGCAATATCATATATCGATCAGATGTACGCGTTATTCGCTACTAGTATCTCTAAGACTTAATCATTTTTAGGAGCACTAAGGGTAATTCAGAGTTTCAAGTTCTAGTACCAAATGATACTTAAAAATATATCATAATTTTATTGAATTAGGTCCAAGACGATTTTCAATTCATCTATCTCATTCTCTATAGCTTGTCTGTCTACCTCATCTCTACCGTATTGCGCCGTGTAGTTTACCAACCTTTGACACGCTTCAATCTGTCCTAATATCAAGTCCTTCTTATCGTGACATAAACTGTGGTAGCTATCAATCAAGGAATACGTTACTTTTCTCTTCTTATCCACGCATCCACAAGTTTTGGCGACAATGCCATAGGGTGTTTCTGCTTCGGAAATATTCAATTCATTAAGACCCCTTCATTGGAATCAAACCAGAATTCTAGGACCATGCCATGAATATAATCATAAACTAGTCTGTATGACTCGTTAGCTGATACAGGCATTGATTCTATTTCATTATTACTACACAAAGGACAAGTATTGGGAATGATTAAGTTGGTCAAGCATGTAGCACACCAAAGACATGTTTTACAGATCAAGAAATTTCTCTTGTCAATAAACTTATCTTTGTTTTCATAGAGCAGCGGATAAATCTTCGAAGAGGTCACAATAACGAATCATAGCCTAACGCTTTTTGAATATTGATTTTATTTAACATCAATTATGTTGAGTTTGGATGGCATTTAAGCATATCTAATATTCGTAATAGCAACAGAAGGAATAGAATGGTTTAGAAAATATGTATAACTTACCATAATATTACGAATATTCCCCCTATAACAAACAAAGATAACAAAAAAGTTATGTATTACTTAATAACTTAGGAATGTTCCCTATTCTTAGGAATTATAGCGTTTATACTTTTTGTAGTTAGTTTTCACTAGATTTTTTGTTAGAGAACTTAAAATTTTTACCGCAGATCACTCAACTCATTCTTTAAGAGTAGGTTAGTCGCACACTGTCTTAAGAACTCAGTCTACTGATAACTTTTAAAGGCTTATATGACTCGAAGACGTTATCTTGATTAGTAATAATAGTTGTGATGCTCTCAATCTGAAACAAAAATATTAGGACGATACAAAATGAAAATAAAAGCATGGTGTTATAACTGCCAACAGCAAATATCCTTTGACAACGGAACCAGAAATAGAAATGGTGTGGCAGTTCCAGTGGATGATTATGGTAATCTTCACAGTTGCAAACATAAAGATCGAAAGCCTGGATTTCAAAGTCAAAAATGTTTCAGATGCGAACTAGTCATACATTTTGATAAAAATTACAGGTCACTTTCGGGAAAGTATATTCCACTGGATTGGAATTCGGGAAAACGACATGAGTGTAATGAGACGCGGGATCTAAAGAATAGATAGTATAGGCTATCCCAAGAATTTTATGAAAAAAAATGTAATGAAGAAGGATGTATACCAGACAACAGGAACTGAACTGCACATTACAGCGACATAGGAATAATACACGATCACGAACAGCCATTGGAGATTACTCTAGACACGTGTATTATTGTAATTTGACTATCTCATCCCAAGATCCAGTTGCAGATAGCATATAATATTTGCTGTGATTTCCAGATTCTAAATGTATAATATCTCCAGCTGTAATTTGAATTTGAAATAACCTGTTCAAGAATTGCAGGAAACTTGGTCCTGCCACTATACTCTTCGCTTGCTTCTAGAGTGGTTTATTGTAGTATTTTTGTAGTGTGTCCGTTAGTCACAAACTACTTAGATCTTCAACTAATTCGGACAAATCTATAAAACTTCGAATTCCTTTTGTAGACCATAATAGCTGCCATGGTAAAATGTCTTCGTTCCTTGTACTAGTGGATGTACAATATAACATTTCCACGTTTGCATATACTATAACTTACATCCTTGAAGTTACGCTGAGGTCCTTTTCGTAAATAGTTTACTTATGTTTCGACAAGTTGTTCGATAATAGCATTAATAATACTTACTAAAGAATGAGTGATAGAAAATGAACATTTGTATTCTCATGTTCTACCTGTGGAAAGGATTTCAACAATTTACTTAGTGGTGTAATTTATTTAAGTACGGTAAAGGGTAAGCTAGAATTCTGTTCAGATGAATGTTGCAGAGATTACCTTAAGAAAAATCTCTAGGAATGCAAATAACTGCTGGAAACAACATTAAAAAAAATCCCTAATGTCAAACCACTGTCCTAAATACTACTAACAAACTGATGCTAAATGAGCGCATAACCATGCAGTTGTATATATCTTAAAAATCAGACTGATGGTTCGAAAAATTATGTCACTAATTTTCTAATCATATTTGGCAGATCTAGAAAAAATAAGTAGGTAACAATTAATTGGTGTAGAAGTAATCGTACCTAGTGGTTAAATCCGCAAAATGTATTCAACAACAGCATGATTTGTGTGATGGAGATATAATAGAAATAATCAGTAACTCAAGGACAACAAGAATTTGTGAATGTCAGTGTCATGACAATATGTATAAACTAGTCAGTAGGATGCAGGCTGCAAATAATCAGTAATTATAGAACCCATTATATCAACGTAATAAACTAAATTATAACATTATGAAGAGTTATTGAATTTCATTTCTACCTGAAAAAACCACAAATATCAAAATATCATTTAGTTGTCTGTAATAAGATGATTTCCACAATAAAGTCAATACGATCTTGCAATTTGCATAGTTATTGATTTATGTAACCCACATTGGTTCTGTTAAGTCAAGTAATAATACTAGACCGGCAATTGCTGATCCTCAGTTAGTAAGCAAATTAACCACACCCGTAGGTCACCTAATTAGGAATATGAGCTGACCAGAACTTAAATAATCAGCCAGAGAGCGTCTAACTTATAAATTAAGTGCAATATTATAACCATATATGGTCGATCTAGTTTATGGTCGTGGAATAACCGATATTGTTCGAGAGATTCCTCTGTATGCCAGCATTTTCAAGAAATTTGTTGGTATCAAGTTTTTTCATACAAAGCCAGCACTATACGGGTCAGCCGATATAATCAATGTTTGTAATCTTCACTGTTCTCATTGCTACTGGTGGTTAAATAGGAAGGACGAGAACCAAGATTTAAGCGTAGAGGACTGGAGGCAAACAATCAGAAAAACATTCAAGAAGCAAAATCTTTTTGTTGTCACACTAGTTGGTGGAGAGCCAACAATGAGACCAGAGATAATAGAGGTATTTTGTCAAGAGATGCCTAGGAGAGTATGTGTGGTCACAAATGGTTATTTCCCATTGAAGAGGTTCGAAAAGCTTTACTTTTATTGGATATCATTAGATGGAACTGAAAAGGCCCACAATACTATTAGAGGAGAAGGTTCTTACGCGAAGACCAAAAGCAACATTTTAGAGTATATTAAAGGTCCTCCTAGGAACGGGAAGCCTGCTTGGAAAGATATATGGATAACAATGACTATCAACACGGTGAATTACTCTACCGCTCTTGATTTGGCAGAAGAATGGGTTGGAAAAGTCAACAAAATAGGATTTCAGTTTCACACACCATTTATGAAAGGAGATCCTTTATGGCTAGAATTTGGAAAATTACGTAATGAGATGGTCGATAAACTAATAGACGTTAGGAGAAAATATCCAGATTTTGTGATTAACAGTGAGAAACAACTATCTTTGATGAAGAGAAATTGGGGAGGCAAAGGTACAACTCCCATTCAATGTCCGTCTTGGGCCATACTTTCTTTGGACCATATGGGAAGAGTTAAGCAACCTTGTTGTATAGGTAGTGCTGATAACAAGGCCTCAAAGCCAATTTGTGAAGACTGCGGTCTTGGTTGCTATTCTGTATTAGTTGCAAATGGCATTTCAGGCGCATAGACATTGCACATCTCTGGCTATCTATTTATTGGCATAACTTGACACACTAATAAAGTAGGTTATCGTTACTAATGATCGGATAGAAGATTAACACAGAAATAAAAATTGGGATTCAGTACACAGTCATGTGATTGATATACACAACCAGGATTCACTATTCAGTCGGAAATTTGGATAGAATTTTGAATATGAAGATGGATTCACTTATAAATTTTGGGAGTAGTTTGATTCATCCAACAATCAAAACATACTTCAAAATCTAGCTGATATACCTCAATTTTATTGTTATTGCATATTTGACATAATTTTTCCATTTGTGTTACCTGCAATATCAGATGTATAATAATATATCATTTGTTACAAACTCAGATTTCATAATTATCAAGATTCACTTTTGTGACCATTATATTGAAATAAATACAATTAATGACACATTTGATACTAATTTGATACTATTTCTCTGATAAATAACAATTTGTATACGATTGAAGTTTTTAATCGTTTCTAGAATTTAGAAAATATTGTCATTATCAAACTAGGAAATTAGACATTATTATGGACAATGTTTTTATGGAATGTTCTACTAGCAAATAATTGTTTTATTATGAGAAGAAGAATTGAGATGATGGCAAAGTCAACAACTGCAAAGAATGGAAATGAGCGGATTACTACAAACAGAGATAACATCAAACATTTGGAATATTTCAATAATGGTCAGTGGCGGCACAGTGACAAATGTAACCAGTTTACAAACAAAGAATGTAAGTTGAAGAGACTTAGCAGAACTTGATGATAATCTTTGATGTTCAGATGATCTTCATATCTTCGTCAGTGGTATCATTTAATAATGTACCTTTTACAATTCGGCATTTATGCTGACATTAAAGGATTCTGACGCTAGTGACCAGTTGTTCGAACGTGAGAGTGGGCCCCTTACAAGAGATTGTATATCGGTGGTGATAATCTAACTTCCAAGGCACTCAATATGTTATCTATACAACTATTTGTAATAAGCGAGGGAATCGATATCTTTGTTTCTGTAGGTAGTAAAGAATTTATGGATTCTAAAATTGCAATTCGCTTTCCTATATCACTCTCGTCCCGGCACTTATCAGCTAAGCCAATTAAATATCTAGTATTTGGTATCATTGTAATCATTGTATTATAGATGTCACAGGCTTAAGAATGTTTAGATAGATTCCTTCCTTATACAAATTATTTCCATAATTGAGTACTTTTAAAATAATTGTTTACTATAGCATTGTTATCTGGCTTCATCATTCTGTCAATTATAAACACAAAGGCTGATATAGTATGAGGTGTATTAATTCATTGTTTGTTTATAATTAATTTTCAAGGTGTATGAATGTGAAGATATTGATGATTTCAACGGAGTACCCGCCTATGCAAGGTGGCGTTGGGCGCTATTGCAAGAAGTTGGTAGATTCGTTGAGAAGTGAAGGTGTCCAGGTATTTGTAGTATGCAATGAAGATGGAAACGGAGATTATAATGGGATTTCACCAGATAACCAAGATAATTCTAAAGTCCTTTTAAAAATAGTTAAAGAGGTTGAACCAGATGTTGTCCATGTACAGTATGAGCATGGACTGTATGGAATACATTTAGATCCAATTAATCCTAAAAGAACACAGACAAATATAGAATTCTTTTACGATAAGTGCACAGTTCCAATAGTTACTACTTTCCATTCGGCTTACACTTTTACTCAGTGGATGAGACTTGTAGTTCCTTTAAATAATAGAAAATTAGGGCGCTTAGGAACTTTCCTTAGAATGGTATACGACTATTGGACCCATTTAGTAAATTATGGTTCATTTAATTCACTAAATAAGCGAAAAATAGGCTTCAATAAAGTAGGAGTCGTATTTTCTAAATATCTAGCCAATATTATCCCAGGAAGTAATCTGATATATCATGGTGCAGAACCCAGCATTTCACCTCCTCTAGACAGAAAGGAAGTAAGAAAGTTGTTTTTGCTCCCTGAACATAGCAAGATCGCCTTAGCCGTGGGCTTTATGACCGCAACTAAGGGATGGGATGTAATTAAAAAGATGAAGGTACCCAACGGCTGGAAAGTTGTGATAAACACCTCACGAAACCATTACGGAAGGGAAAAACTTAATGATAAATTTGAAAATGAAGGTGTGATCAACCTGAAGAGGGGTTTTCTTAGTGACACAGAGTTGTCATTGCTCTTCTATTGTGCAGATGCTCTGATCCTCCCTTACAAAGTAACTTCTGGTTCAGGTGTTATGTACGATGGATTGGCTCATGGACTTCCCTTCATTTCAAGCAAGTTAGAATTTTTCAAAGAGTTCTCTGATATGAAGGTGGGCATTATGGTAGACCGTAATCCAGTTGAGTTCTCAAAAGCTCTTCTAAAACTCAAAGTCGATTATAAGCAATACAAGGATGCGGTGGTAAATCTCAGAAAGCAGCTCCTCTGGAACGAAGTTGCCAAAAAGCATATCTTGATCTATAACTCGATTATTGACCGTCCTAGTACTCCTCTCCTAAGAAAAATCATTAGATAGTTTTAGTTAGTTCATCGGATAACAGTAAGCATAATAGAACTTGCTAAAGATGATTTCAGAAGCTAATGCTTCAACTAGACAGGGAGAAGGCTAATCCAATTTTAGTCATTATTTATACTATCTATCTTGAATACATAGTCATTTCATATTCATCTATTTGTGGTCTACCGGCAATAAAGGAATCTTATCAGCCATTTCGGGCATCTTTACTTTGAAATGGACTAAGGTTAATACTAAAAGGTTAACAGATAAAATATAATAAAATTTGGTAATGAGTATTCGGAGAATTGAACCATCTGATTGGTTTATGAGGTTCATGCGTTACGAATTAAGAGAAATTAATAAAAGTTATGAAGACAAATTGTATTGCCTTCTACTTTCCTATGCTTACAACTTACGCTATGTTACAGTGTACGCTATGTTACAGTGTGATATTATTCTATTGTATTCGCCCCTCAGCTTTACGAAGACAGGAACGACAATTAGTATCGACATTTCGCCTTATTTCTTAGAATATCTTTTTCCTTGAGCTAAATACATGTATGCGTCTTACAATTATATTAATCGCTAAATAAGAGAAACATGAAGCTATAATAGATGCTATTATTGCAGCTTGTACTGGCTGATATTCTATTCTCAACAATTCAAGTAGAATGAAGAACCTTGATGCATTATTGACAATATCAAATACAGAATCAGCAAATATCATCTTTTTTACTATTTGTTTTAGAATACCAATATTTAATTTGCCAGTAAATTTTTTTGTATATCTCTCCTTATTATCAAGATGAAAAAGAATAACAAAAATAACTTTAGAGGAGATGAATCCGGTTATTACAGTCAATGTAGAAGTTGCAAACTCATCAATGGAATATTTCGTACATACATATGCAACGATAAGACTAACGATAAAACCAGCCGAGCCTGAAAGTAGTAGATTCTTGTTGAGAGATATGGTACTGGTATATTTCATATAAAATTTTGTAAGGTAATTACTCATTATACCACCAAGTTCTCTTTTCATTAATAGACAATAGAGCAAACAATCATTTTTGAGTACTCATATTAAATGACTTATGTCGATCAACTCTGTTATAAATGGATGGAAATCTTACCTAAGATAGTCCATTTTTAGTTAATTGCCTTTACAAGACAAGTGTCACAATACTTTTCCACAAGAGTGGCACCATCCATGTTATAACTTGCTATTTGAGTTGCTATATTACCACACACGGAACAATAACCCCCTGCTTTCTCAACCATAAATCTTTTTTTTATTTTCTCAGATGTTCTGGGGTCTGAAAGTAGGTTTCGAAAATCTCTGAGTTGTTCTTTAGATATATTTACTGGTCGCAATGTTGGGATTGGTCTATGTTTATTACTATGAGGATTATTTCCGTAAAAAAAGTTATGCATGTATATGATCCACGCTAATCGTATATCTATCTATGTGTTTGTTTTGTCTCAGAGATTTATTTAGCCCTAATACAATTTTTCTGATATTTGGAAACAAAAAATTATTCTGTATGTTTAAACCACCGCTAGACAATACTTTTGAATCTATCTTTTTCTTCACGCCATTATCTGATTAAATCTCCTCGCCGTCTTCTATGTGTATGTAGATGTCGAAGAACTTTGTATCTGAAGTGCTATTAAGAAATTAAAGAATCCGTTGCATGTAACAGTTGAAGAAACAATCAGACATATTACTGTGAATCAGTACCAGATTTTCAAATGCTTAACCCAAGTTTCGCTTTTGTGACTAATATGTTGAAATAAATGCAATTAATAACACATTTGACACTTAATTTAATGCTATTTCTATTGTAAATATCAAATTGTACAAGCTTCTTACTATTTTTAATTAATGTCCAGAACCAAGAATTAGTATTATTATAAGAAATGGAATTAAGACACTCTTATGGCCAAGGTTTTTATGGAATGGTCTGATAACAATCATCGATTATTATGAGAAGGGGAGTCGAAATGATGCCAAAGTCAACAGCTGCCAAGAACGGTCAAGAGCGTATCACTACAAACAGAGATAATATTAGACACTTGGAATATTTTAACAATGGTCAGTGGCGGCACAGTGACAAATGTAGCCAGTTTACAAACAAAGAATGTAGATTCAAGAGCCCTAACAGTTCTTTTTGATTAGTATCATTGTTCAGACAATCTTCATGCTTCGCCAACTGTGATAAAAAATAATAAGACGTCTAATTGGGTAATTTGATTCTTGTTAGTTTTCGCCTGATGATAAAAGAGCAAAGAACATAGTATAATCGAGATGATTTAATCAAAAGTCTGGGTTCATTAGTTACATTATACAGCAACATCAGAATATATTCACCCTACCAATTGTTAATTAGAATTTCAAAACATAAGTTAACATTTTATAATTATGCTCTTAACAGAACAATGCATTCTTATAAGTGTCAAAGTACAGCTGAGACAGTGGACATGACCGAACTAGTTGTTAACATTTATCCAGATATGGAAACTGACTTTAGAGAAAGATACAGCAATTACCTAAGGACAATGAAACAAAGAATCTATGACACTTATCTAGGATACAACGAATTGGAGGATGAAAGAAAATTTGTTAACCAGCAAGCTATGAAGACTCCAGGCCGTAGAGGTGAAATTATTAAGAGTGAAGAGATAGATAAAGAATTTTCTAGGAGATATAGCGAGCACCAAAAAAGTACAGAATTATTGTGAATCAATATGCATATATCTCAATTCAACATTTAGGTAATGAAAAAATTATTCTTGTTTACTTTATGTTAACGATCTGCAAAAATTAATTTATAGAATCAAAATATTACAAAAGTACATAGAAAATGGCTGATGTGCTTCTCGATTAGGTCCTTACCAACCATTAATGAGGCTATTATATCTGCCTCTGATAATATATGATATTTTTCATACCTGCAATCAGAATAGAGTATTATTAGAATTTAGACTCTTCAAAACATTTATCGCAATATTTTTCGATTAATGTTATCCCATCCATGTCATAACTTGCAATCTTTGTAGGCATTCCTTGACACATGGCACACTCACCACCCATTATTTCCTTGACAAATTCTCTTTTGATAGATTGTGATAAGTCTGGATCATCTAATTTTTTCTTTAGAAATAGTAATTTATCATCTGGAATAATAATTGGTGTTACTTTTGGTTTTGGTTTTTCCATTTTAACTATACTCCAATCCGACCAAATTGCTTACATCTGCATGTTTTACATCTTGAGGTATAATTCTGACCAATGAATGTAAAAAGATCGTTTCTATTGTGCCCACAGGTACACATAACACTACAATTATAATTTACAGCGGTTACTATCAAAACAGGTCTGGTTGAGATTTTTCGAGGGCAATAGGTTTACTAAAATCGAAGTTGTGCAATCCAGGTCTCATTGATCTATCTACACATGGAATATTATTCTCCATAAAACTTGACCATAAAATCTCGCATGTTCGACATTTAAATTCTCCTGGCGCTGCTGCTGCTTTTATTATTCTTCGCATACTGAAGTTATGGCACATATAGATATAATTATCCTTGCTTTTCTTTCCGAGTTCAAAATGATTGGTAATAAAACGCTTATTTGATAGGACTGGATTCGTAGTTCCCACGACGCTGTCGGTTTTAAAAATGGATTCTGAGCATAACCATGGAGAGCTAAGCTTTAAAGATTTCTTTAATTAAGGAATTTGAGTCGCAACAAGTTTTTGTCAAAAATAATTCGAACGCGTTCGTCGGGATTAGCGCGCTGCGTGTAGTGGCGTTCTGTCACCTAGTATTTAGCTTTTTGGCTTTACTAAGTATTGATGCATTAGTCTTGTTCGACATGGCTAAAGTTTTCCCTAATTGACAGTCGAAAATAAATGAGGGAAGGAAATAAAAATAAAAATATATTTTGATGGCGATTGTGCGTTTTAGTATAGTCAAATTAACCTTTATATGCGATTAGTTATTCACCTCCTTCATGCAATCCAACAAAACACTACACTTAGCCATATTAGCCAGTGCACTGTTATCGTTGCTACTCGTTGCAACTACCTACGGGAATTTTACATATGCGCAAAGCAAATTTAGGGCAAAACTCGATGCAAATAATGAAGTCCCACCCGTTAATTCAACAGCAGAGGGTGTGGCCACATTCAAAGTAAAGGGTGATGCAATAACATCTAAGATCAATATAACTGGAATAACAGATGTTTCAGGCGCTCACATACACGCAGGCAAAAAAGGAGAAAATGGTGATCCAATAATTGATTTGTTAAAAACAGGTGAGAAGACTAAATCCCCAGGAGGAGTCACAATTAAGGGAAACTTTACTGCTTCTGACCTTGAAGGCTCCATGAAAGGAAAAGCTCTATCTGATCTGCAATCCGCTATGGGCACTAATGAGACATACGTTAACATACACACAAGTGATCATCCAGACGGAGAGATAAGGGGACAAATCAAGGTAAAAGGCAACGCAACACAGTAGAGCTTGTGAATCCTACTACGAAACAAATTGACGCAATTAGCGTTGAATGCGTGAGATAACAAAAGTATTTACATGCACCTTCGACACGAGTGACGATATCGGTGCTAAACCGGGATATTGATTGTATTTACTAGCTGAAAAAATGTAAAATATGAGTTCATTGATCGTGATGTAGAGGCAACTATCAAGACCATGGTAAATGACTCTTGTACATAACGTACCGGTATTGACAGGAGGGGTTGGCTTTGATAATGGATTTAATTTTAGTGAAAATCAGTTTGTTGGCAAGATTGTCTCGTGGCAAATTGCCAAATTAAAATCCATGACGAATTTAAATTACAAGATTAAAGAATCAGCTCTATCATCATCATGATGCTATGTAACCTTTACATAAGAGAACCTATTTTACTATCAAATAGTTTATTTTGTTTGATCTGTTATATTCGTTATCTTGCAATGAAATTCAGAAAGATTGTTGAAACGTCAATATATTCATCTCATTTAGAAAAAATGAAAGAATTCTATGTTGATAAAATAGGTCTAGAGCTCGTCTCTGATCAGAAAGGCCGGCATGTTTTCTTAAAGACGGATAAAAATATGCTTCTTATTTTTAATCACGGGGTAACTGCAGCTGAGAAAGAGACCAATCATGGCGCACCTACCCCACCTTCAATGGTTCATGTTGCCTTTGAAATTGAATCAGACGAATATGAGGAAGCAAAGGATATGTTAGAAAAAAATAATATAGAAATCGAAAAGGAAATAGGATGGAAAAATAATATCAAGTCCAGATCAATTTATTTTCGAGATCCTTCTGGAAACCTTGTCGAATTCATAACGAGAAACTACTGGCGAGTAATAGATTGATATTCAAAATATGTCAGAAGGTTCTGCTCTGTATGAAGTATGTAGCAATTGTTATCCTATTATCATTAGCTTCAGGACAATTCTTCTTTCTTCTGTTGGACAAATTTAATTGCATCTGTAAGCAACGTGTTCATGTAACTATAACAAGTACTCATCACTTCCTTAATTATTTCCAAACTATTGGCTTAGATTTTGTTATGAAAAAATTGGTCATTTATTTCGTTTCTCATCTAGCGACTCTTTTTATAAAAGATTCATCATATTTAGCTAAAGTACTGCTTCAAACCATATGGATTTTAGGAATCCTAAAAAGGGATACTAAATTTGCAGTATAATAAAATATTATCATTAATCTGCTTTAATTCACATATAATCTTACACCGAAGATAATGGTCTTCATTTTAATACTTTCTGCATTTCTTTTATGTTTATTATTTATCAATAATCAAAAGTGAACCAAAGGCTTTAACAGTTATATATCCTAGATAGGAAACATAAATAGTTAATTTCATGGCCGTTCGGCGGGACCCACGAGACTATCGGACCAAAAGTAGGATTCTAGTATACGAACAAACTGGAGAGCTTTCAGGTTTTTGTATTTCGAACTAAATTAATCGTGTATTACACTTGTTTCAGCTATAGCAAGTCTTGCACAAAATCCCATCACACCACCAAACACTATATGTAATGATAATGAACCCCAGAAGATCGTGTTTGAAAGCTCGATAAGCTTTTTTGCCATTGCATATTGTGAAGCTGACGGATCTGATTCTATCAACATTTTTTGTAAAGTTGGTTGCATAATTAAATAATTTATAGGTAAGAACAGAACTCCCCACACAATTATTCCCGCCAAGATACCAGTACCCACTCCCTTTACCACAGAATTGATATACAATACTTTAACTCTCTTACATATACCGCTGTAAATCATCCCTATAATAACAGCAGTTATCATATACAAGAGAAAGCCAACATACACAGCATTAGGAGGACCTACTCCAAATGCAATTCCAACCATTTGAAACAATGCACCTGGCTCTAATCCCATTTCTTGATCTAAGGCCAAGAATAATCCAAAAATAGCCCAAGCCGCAGTCAAACCCGCAATTATACCAGAAGGTCTTTTTATAACAATCCCACTTGATGATCCCATATTACTATACCAACAAAATCATATTTAGGGATGTTGTTTAACAGAAAATAAAATTAAAAAAGTCAGAAAATGATAGTGTCGAGATTAACAAGGATTCAAATTTATTGAACTATTAGCAATTATCTGCTCTCGTTGACTGATCTAAAGCTCATATTACTTATATTTTCCATGATATTACTTATATTTTTCATGATAAATAAAATTCGTGCTGGAGCAAGTGGCGACGATAGGATCTCCGCAGGTAACAACAAGAATGTTATTGTAGGGCATGATGGTAATGATATCATAAACGGCTATCAAGGTAATATAGTGAGGTTCAAAACTTTACATGTTCTTGGAACTTCGGTAACCAAATAGTTATCAATTTGGGTCCAAAATGAAGAACCAGAAGCATTTCACACAATTTTGTAGTTCATAAATGATAATTAAGGTATTATTACATTAAAAATTATATTAACATTGTATGATTAATTATACTATTGTCTGCAATGAGTAGAGATGAAATCAAAGATTTTCTCTTGCAAGGAACTTTTACAGGTAAATTAGGAACTATTAACAAGGATGGGACACCACACGTGGTTCCGATATGGTATACAGTAGACGCAGAAGATAATATTATTTTTAATACGAGTGATAAATCAGTAAAGGCAAAAAATATTAGACGTGACAATCGTGTCCGTTTATGTGTTGATGATCAGACTCCTCTTTTCTCGTTTGTTACTATTAATGGTATAGCAGAAATAATTAGTAATGAACCAAGCGAAGTTTACAAATGGGCTAAAATTATTGCGGCAAGGTATATGGGTTATAATAAGTCAGAAGAGTTTGGTCGGAGAAATAGCGCTGAAGGAGAACTGTTGGTAAAAATTAAACCGATCAGAGTTATTGGAGAAAAAAATATAGCAGGACGGTAACCAATTTAACTTTTTAATGA
>DATBGR010000240.1:0-9844 GCA_036557905.1 Nitrososphaeraceae archaeon
TACATGTAGACCACTTGACTTTTGTATGATGTGTTGATCGTGGAATTGGTCCGCAAATGCATCCTGGCCGGTTAGCGTCTCTTCTTTAGAAAAAGATGATGACGGTTGTGGCAAAGAGCTCTTGGTTATAATTCCTAATATAGGAGTATCTGAAATCACCTTTCTAACCGATGAAGACTTATCTAAATCCAATATAAACAAGCCTCCGTTACATTGGTCAATTACTGATACTGTCGCAGGTACATTCTTTGAAGTCTTCATAATTGCATTCTTGACATTGATATTATTACTACTAGCAGAGGGTCTAAGAGATTTCACAATTACATCCACGGTTCCAGATATTATTACATTGTTGTCTGATTGTTGGATAGAGGATGGCCTCAAGTTACTAATTTGAAATACAAAGTCCGGTTGACCCAATTTTATGTAATTAGCCTTGCTATTTTGAGGATCATATATACCGAAGTCAGTCAATAATTTGTCACCTGAAGAGCTTATTGAGAAATTTCCTATTAACAACTTTTGTACGTCCATATAAGTAAGGTTGAATTGCGAACTCATTTTACCTGTCATTATGATCATATTGTTATCATGATTGTCATAATCCTCATTATCCTCATCATTCGCGTCATCATTACGGTAACCGGCATTGTAATGAGGTTGCAAACCATATGCCAAACTATGATTTCCAAGTGAATTTTCATGGGTAGTTGCTATTCAATTTTTATTGATCGGAAAGTTGAATTCAAAGATCTTAGCAAGTGCTCTAATATTATCTGTTCCACTGCAGATAAAAATAACCGAAACTGCTAATATGATTGATAGCACGAATTTACTATTGCAAGCTGGAATAACCAATCATTTATTGTGAGATAATGTCCTTAATTAAATTTTGATACTGGAATTAAATCTCTTAACTCCGCAATCAATTAATGCTGTTAGTCGTTATACCCCCCTTTCAGCACACATCTGCAAATGCAAAAATAACTTATCTAATCCATTGTAATATATTTTATCCAATCTTCATTATTATTTGTTGCACGAAGACGATATTCGAAAACCCGATCTATCCCTTATATTATAATTGATCGGACAGCTCAGTTGGATTTTGAATGTTATTTTAGATTAGATATGTTTGAACTATAACAGTTGTAGACATAATCGTTATCCTTTCCTATTGCTTCAAGTATATATAAATTGTTTTATTTCTATATTTCTATATTCAGTTTTAATTTCCTTAAAACCGATTAGATATCGTGCTGGTCCATTTCTTAAATTAATTGAATTGGAAACTTGGATAAGGACATATTGGGTTTGTCAAGACATATAACATTACTTGTATTCTGGACCGCGTATTTTGAGCTTTCCATCTACAACGCCAGCCTAATCAAAAATGTATGAGCTATTAATTTCCTAGCACATCTTAACCTTTGAAATGAATGAAATAACTTTCAAAAGGCGAAGATGTGCTCTCTATACAATCGATTCTAACAATTTTGATTAATCTACAAATTATTATTTAATACACGTGTAAACTGTAATATCCGCTATTACTGAGTTTCTCTGGTTCGACACAATTTTTACTACTGACCATGAAATCATTAGGATTAGATCTACTATAAGCCTCTGCCTAGAAATAGACGTTGAATTAATAGCTAAAGAGAGTATTTATTACAATCAGTATAGCGCTTAAGACTATAGTCGAAGCTTAAGTATTATTCAGATCAAAAGTCTGAGTAATAGCACGTTATCAGCATTTATATTGACATCTGCTAGTCTAATAAACTCTGTAACATATAATTACTAAATTCTGGAAGAAAGCTTGTAACAGTGTCTTTAGTACTGCCTTCATTTCTGAACTTACAATGGGCTATAAAATTGACTTTATCACCGATTTTAATACTCATCACTTGGCAGTAGATCGGACCAGCCTAACATAGTGTGACTAATCAAGGAGAAGTCAAAATAGTGCACAATTAATTCCAACGGTAGCTATAATCAAACAACAATTACGCATCCGATGAGATCAGAGACACAACCAAACATATCACGGTCAAAGTAAAAGGCGTTACTGCACTTACGCAGACGGGTCCATGGCCTCGACACACGCGCCAGCATCTCTGCGACCAAACGTCACATAAGGGAAAACACCCATAAAAGTCAGGATATAATGCGGACATGACCAAAGCGTTCCAGGCTCAAGGATTGAGATATTTTCATTTTTATTCTATATCGCAGATAATAAATATAATATTACTGAAGTATAAACTTAGAATATACAGATATTTATGACTTTTGTCAATTTTCAGTGACAACTGAATATTTCACTAACTCACTTTATAATTTTATATAATGTAGGTAAAGGATATATTCACGTTATAAGTCTAATTGAATGTAAACTAGACAAAAGCGTGAGAAGATGGATTGCCGCATCTGTGTTGATTCCTTTACCTGAGAAATGTGTGTGTGCGTAGGCGATATTATGTTTTTCAACAAATATTCAATAATCAAATTTCCTGTTATCTTCGTAACTCCACAAAGATTTGGATTAAAGCATTTAAGTGAAGTTAATACCTTACTGCAACGCAATAAAATGTTCGAAAATAATTTCAGGCCAAATATAGAGTTTTATGTTCGATCGCGCATCGAGGCGTCAAGACAAGACGCGGGACGAGACGAAACACATTACTCAAAGAATATTTGCCAGAATCCTCAGTAAGAAAGTAAGAAAGTTATAAGGCAAGAATCTTATCTAAGTCTCGTCTGTTATGCTACAAAAACCACGTATGTATCATGTTTAGAGAAATAGTTTGATGTGATAATAAAGCATTAAGATGCTTTATACTACAGGTGGTTATAGAGAGCAAAAGTATTACTTTTTTTTATCTAACATTCACTTATATCTCATATCTGAAATCCTGCACATCACTTTTGTACCCGTTTATCTAAAGAACCTCACAAATAATATGACTAGAATAGAGTTACTATGTATCAGAATAAATATAAGAATGTAGCACTGGCATCAGTAATTTCTGTAGCCGCAATAGTGCTGTTGGGAATTTCAGTGCTTGGAAACATTGCAATGGCAGACGATGGATCTCGACCAGATTCCGGAACACAGGGACAAGAACATGAATCTGCAATGAAATGTAACGATGGCTCGCTCTGCTTGCTTGTAGCTCCGCAAGTAGTACATCCATTGGGTTTCGGAGCAAATCTTCATCAAGATAACCGCCAGGATTGCGACCATGATTCCAGCTGTGCTCAAGTAAATCAGCAGAATCATAACGGTAGAAATCTCTTGGCCGGAGGGTTCCATTTCGACGATTGATGACTAGAAGTTGCTCCTCAGGGAGCCACTTATTTTTGAAATAAATATAATTGAAGCGGTGAAATAGTACAAAAGAAAAAATTATTTAATTCGTTCTTAAAAGATTATATTTAAAGGTAGCTTAAGACGTTAACAAATTTTATAAAAAGTTAATTAAGAATTTAAAAAAAAGAAAAAGTGACGTTATAAGATTAATCGTCGTTGTTGCCGATGCCGAAGTGGCTGATTACGTTGGCGTCGTTTATGTTACTTTGTTGAATAGGAACGACGTTCTGTCCGCGTAAATGATTATTCACTTGTATTGGGAAATTATTGTCGAATTGTTTTGCGAATGCACTCTGACCTTGTACTGCTAGGACTCCTACCATCAATGCCGCTACTGCTGCGACCACACCGATTGTTACTAATTTTGAATTCATGTGTATTTTATATAAGAATGAGCCTTATAAATAAACGTATCTGGGTCAGGTAACATGCTTTTTCCAATTTTTCGAGAAAGAATATATAGAACTCAATTCGTGAGAATTTATCTTAAATTTTCCCTCCCAAAGGATACTGAATTACTTTCTAGTCAAATTGCTAATAGGAAGACATACTTGTCATCTAGAATAAGTCTTAATAATGCATTTGCAGATTTATTTACATGAAAAAGCGAATTTTCGTCTATCTGTCAGTGGCTATCTTGGTATTTACTGCAATATCATCTGGCCTTTATCAGCAACACCAAAGCTTTAATGCAAAAGCAGTACAGATAAATGATCAGACCTGCGGTGCCGCGCACTGTAATGCAATAACCCAATCAGGGACAAACCGTAGTAATTCCTTGAGCGGCTTTGATATTAAGTAGGTCAATAACCGCGAAGCTTTATTTGTACTATAAGAGGCAATGATGCAATAAATCCAGGCGCAGAGACACTCACTTGATCTCATCTATGATTCAAGTGGATCTTCAATTTTTTAATATTTAAAGTACTGACGATGGCAAAGATGATTACTTTGATTTACGCTATAGATTCGGCCCCTAATATGGCTCTAAGATCTGTCTGATTATTCAATCCAATAAATTATTAGGAACTTGCAATCGGAAAGCAGGATAGGATATTTGAGGTTAAGATAAATTTAATTTATCCTCAATGTTGTTGTACGTCCGGAAATATTTGACGCCCCGTAAGGTTCTGCAGGGTATGATTGCTGAATGGTCGTATTGTTACCAGATATTCTTGCACATAATATTTCTCTAAGTCTTTTGTTTTCTATTAGCGTATCTATAATCTTTTTACGCTCTTCTTCTAGAATGTCTGAAGCAGATCTTGATTCAAGCGCATCAATTGCCTTTAATTTCCACTGATTCTGAATTGCATGGTCTATTAAGGCAGTAACATCATACGCAATCTTACCCAATGATGTAAGCTTATATTTTCCATTGAATCTCGTAACCAAACCTGTGGAAATTAAATTAGATATGCGAGAATAGTATTGTTTTCTCGTTAGTTTAACTTTTGATATTAATTGCTGTGTACTGATGGGTGAGTTGATATCATTTGTGTAGTTAATTGATAGCTCTCCACCGGCGTTGGCAATTAATTTGAACAGATCTAATGATTTGTCGTCTGACATAGCCCTCATTATTAAAGTTGCTGTAGGTTTCTCTCCTTTCAATGTGATAGTCCCCGTATCATCACCATATCAGGTGAATACATATATTTAAATAGGCGGTCTTTTTATTATCCACTTTAACCCCTGAAGTGTATTATAATCTAGAATATTGTAATCAAGTGAGCAAGTATTAAGAGAGTCTTTAGTAAAGACCAGCAAAATGATAAAATTCAATTCGTTCACAGGATGTATATTTCGATATTCTAAGCTAGCATCAAACAGCGTTGTTAACAAACCTAATAAGCTATTAATTAACTATTTGTAGAACGGAGGCCAATTTAGTTAGAGCCGATCCGCCATTTGCGCTGATCTCAAGCTACACCTCTTAAAATGGGGATTGTAGTTTTCAATATTCTATAACTGGTCGATTTTGAGTGTTTATACAACCTAAATTTGGGAATTCATCACTAGCTTTAGAAGAAACTGGTCAAAGCAAATCGAAAATAACAGAAAAGTGTAGATTGATGGTAACCAATCATTTATACCGTATTATAATATGTAGAATAAAACTTCTTTTATACCATATATTTGAAATCTTGTATATTATTGCTAAGACCGAATACTTTACCTTTTACTACTGCGAAGGCACCTTTTGGTATTTCCATGTGCATATTCGAAGAAGGCGTAATTGGAAAGTGGTATGGATATTATAAAATATTAAGAATAATCACATGTGGAAATAAGATCAATCTAAATCTAGATTGAATCCGTATACGTTCAAAATACAGATAGTGATGAGTCGAGTTGCTATCATATGGTCAGTGCCGTTTATAATATTCGCTATTAATGAGTCGTTCATTCCTTATGATTATGAAACATCTGCACCCGTAGACACTTCCGATCGGCATTTTAGCTTATCATATTTCATAGACCCAACAATGCGTTATTGGTACAATCAATAGAAATAGGGAGACTTACCTCAATTTACTGATGTGAATACCACTCTTTGTAGTTTGTCTGCAAGTAACCCATTAAAGCTTGCCACAATCATAGAAAAGAGACAAGAGATCTCTTCGCAAGAGGCTCTGAAGCCATAAACGATGCTTCATCGGGACTGGTTTCCCATATTTTTTGGTAGTACTCCGCCATTATGTTAGCGACCTTTTCATTGTTGACAAAAATAGCTCCATTAAAAGCCTTAGGATTGTTGGCATGGATCAACTCTATTCCGACCTCTTTTGAGTCTAATATTACCATACTAAAAGGAAGCTCTGCAGTCCGTCTATTAATGTTAGCAGCAAACCATTGGTTCCTAACTGCAGTGCTAATTCTCGAGGTATCTTCCCCTTTTAAATTTATGGTACTATGTTGATTCTGGTTAATAGATTGATTAATCATAAAATTCCCAGTAATTACTCTTACTTTAATGCCGGATTGCACAATATTCAAAATACCGCTAATGATTGATTCATTAATATATCTGGATGCAAGGAGCAATTCCTTCTTACACGTTTCTATTCTCTGAATTAATGTCGAAATCATCTCCTCGTATTTCCAAAAAATCTGCATATGCGGGTTCTTGTCCGAATAATAAAAGAAATGAGAATTCTCTGATACAAGCTTTTCAATGAATTCTTGGATATCATCATCTGAGAATTCCTTCGAACCTTTAAGAGCATCGATCATCTTGAAATGTTTAATGTTTCGTATCTGGTCCATCAATTCCAAATGCTTCTGGTAGATCATCTTGCCAAGAGTCGTATGGACATAAGTACCTTCATCTTTCCTTACAAGGCCTGCAGTTATGAGTTGTTTCAATCTGGTATAATATGTCTTTTTGCAGATTCCTAGGTGAGTAGGCGTCGACGAATCTGCGTTTAACCCTGTGCGATCAGCAGCCCTAAAAAAGATAGTCATATTATCCTTTTTTGATAAAATGGAGAGCAACTTTAAGCTCTTTTTCACCGTTGTTTGGTCAAAATCAAGATTTATGCTCATTAGTTGAATTTGTCTCGTTTATAGGGGAATATACTTAAAAGCCTTTCTAATAAAGATTTCTAGTATATTTTTCGGAATAGACAAGTTAGAATAATATTAAAAAGAATTAGGATTCTATATTTAGAATATTGAAACCTCATAACGATCAGTCTGATGCCAGTTCCCTGATGCCGATGGTTTATGCCGATTCATCAAATCGAAGTTAACTAGAATCCTAATGTTAGTTAAGGCTTAAGATAAGGCTAATGCATATCCAATGCAACTTTTCATCAAACTATCCAATAAGTGCAACTTATTCATAGTTAATGCCCCAACTTCTGAGCTCCTGTTGTTGCCTTTTTGTAACAATAGCTGGAATAGCAATTTAGATTATCTTAATGTACTGATCCGTCACAACTACGTATACACCGAAGGATAATTTTGACAATGGACTTGATAGAAGATTAATGAGATATCATAAGGTAATACGCGAACCCGTTAATTTTGATCCTAGAGCTATCCACTTTGCCTTTACGATTATTTTTTTCTAGTGCGAAAATCAGTTCTCAGGATAGCTTTTGAAAGTGATTTGAAAAGTACCTCTCTATCTATAGTTACCTGATTATCATTGCTTTTAATTATAAAATTCACCATTAATAACAACACTATTCGAGTTCCTGTTCTTCTTATCTAGAATTTGATAATATTAGAACTCCGAATGGGCTTATATCACTTTTGTACTCGCTTATCTGAAGAATCTCACATATAATAATAGATAATATCTACTTCATATGAATGACAAGCTAATAAAACAAAAAATTCAAGCACCATACTTTGTCCTGGTAGCATTGGCAGCAACAAGCCTTATTGTCCTTGGTATATCGACCTCCAATCCAGTGAACGCATTAAATCTAGATTCACTAGCTAACCCAACTGTTATCACAGATGTACATCTACCCGGCGACAATCATCCTGCTAAAACAGTGAGTTGCAACAACGGAGAATTCTGTATACTTGTATCTCCTAGTGTAGTAGTACCTACAGGACATGAAACAGTACATAAGAGTAACTTCCAATCATGCGATCGTGGTTCAGATTGTGCAGCATATGCTCCACAAAATCAGTTCAAAGGCAATGGATATATCAACAGTGGTGTCCACGAAACACTTCAAGGCACTATACGCGAATTCGCAATCAAAAACTTGGGTAATTAAATACTGTAAGAACGACACCATTTTTCCCTTTTTTAATGTATAGAAATCAAATTGATATATTTCAATTGTAAGCAGACTCAATAATTGTAAGCTGTCTTTTCCTTTAGAGGAGCGATATTGATTAGCGCATAGTAGAAGCCATAATATCACTATATAAAATAGTTCATATAATTACGCCCAAGCTTGATCTTGTGTATTTGTATGCTAAGATGTCAAGAGGAAAGAACATTCAAGAACTTTTGTGTAATTCCTTTTAAAAAAACTTTGGTCGGATCTGCCCTACTGTACATCTAATTCTATATTGACGTCTTGAAAATAATGACCTACGTCTAGAAATCACTAATTTTCTAACCATTTAAGAGAATTTCTAACCATTTAAGAGAATTTAATTCAAAGATTGAATGTATATATGTTGGAAATGCGTCGCATGACGAGTGCTTTCTATTACCTACAAGATTCAGGCACATTAGACTATTGCTAATCAGATTAGATATATTCAAATTCGAAAATGCTTGAATTTTAAAATCTGATAGGCAGGCTTTACCGGAAGATCTCGTACTTACAATCGAGATTGTATTCCTTGACAACCCATCTAATAATTTTATGTCTCGATGGTGAATTGACTCTATCGCCAACACTAATTTGTTGTAATACGGACTAGACTGCATACCTTTCCATATTAGAATTCTAAATACTTTGAATTTACAGAGTGAACTAGAAGAACTAGGCAAATTTAAAATTTGAAAAAAAGTAGTGATATGGATAGCCGATATGAGCAGATTATCTCCTGGAATATTCCAGAAATACTTTGGGTTGTTAGAATGTAGGAAAATATTTGAGTGATGACATATCATAATCATCATTATATTTGAAGCTCAAAATATCAGAAATATCTTAAATTGTCTAGAAATTGAGAATTAGGACGATACTGTTCAGCATAGAATACAAGCCAATACTGCATTCTGGACATTAGAGTGATTTAATGTAAGTCTCATTGTAACTTATTGATTGATTGATGGATGTTACTATCTTACATATCGAACTTGACCAACCAATCGTTTTATTAGTTCATTATAAATGAAATTAGCTTTGCTGCCAGCTTAAAATGAGGGCTGGCATAGAACTGCTTAATATTCAAAACTCTTTTCCTTTGAAAGCGTTCGGCACAAAATTCTCACTTCTTTTTATCTGTAAATACTCGATTTTTTCATCCACCCATTAGCATTATAATCCAAGCCCATTGAGATATTATGTGTAACATTGAATCAATCATTATTTGATAATAATAAACTCTGTGTAGATCTGGGCAAAATCGTCACATTCAACTTATGTTAGACCGACCTATCACCTTGATTAGATTATTCCCAGTCAGTAAAATCAGCTTGTCCCTATTTTTACAAGAACTGGATTCTTTTCAGGTATGAATTTGCCCGTTGTTTCCCAGTCAAATGATTCCGGATTATGTTTGTCCCTTGCTACAGCCCAGTATTCATAGTCACCATATTTTCTGTCTCCGTTCTGATCTAAACTAGTATTGCCCGTAATTCCATGATATGAATTTGCAATCATTGTGAATGTACTTTTGAGCTGTTCAATGTTGCTTGTTTGATTTGTCTGGTTTTCAGATAAAGCTGCCACCCAAAGAGCGTCATATGCAGTGCTCGCATAAGACCTTGGTATTCTCTCAATATCCTTCTCAATCAAATTTTCGACGCGTTTAAACCTT
>DATBGR010000241.1:0-16651 GCA_036557905.1 Nitrososphaeraceae archaeon
TTGACTTACTTTTAACAGAATCAATCTGACGGGTTTTATTATCATGAGCAGATGCAATGACACTTACATCATGAACATCCACTGGTCCGATGTTCTTCACGGTCCCAACAAGCGACCTATCTTTACCGATTGGTGTGTTGGAATAGTTCAGTCTTAACGATTTGAAATATGGTACTGACACTTCTTTTATGCTCGAGATATATGCCTTGCCTGGAACTATTGAACTGGTTTTATTGGTGCCGCTGTTATCATAATCATTAAGTACAAATTTGAATGGTGCACCTGCTAGAGGGTAAATGACTTTGCTGAATGTTGGCTGTATCATCGTTGTGACATGTCCAGTAATCTTATCTCTGACCTTAAGACCCATGTTGACCTGAATTGGTACGTGTCCGGTATTGTCTACAACTCCGACAAGATTGAGTTTACCATTAGTATCTATAAATGTTCCTTGTTTAGTAACTACCAGGGAGTTAAGGTTACTATTGGAGCTATTGATATTAGCAGCATACACATTGGGCGTATTTAATAGTGACATGAGAAATAAGGATAGCCCACTTACAGTACATATGCAAATGGTAATGGCAATTGCTGCTCCTGAAAAAGTATTAGTTTGTTTGCCTATCATGGATATTTTGTTCCCTGTGTTTGGACTGCGATACACGGATACTTGAGACATGACACTCCTCATATTTTTCAAAATAGACAACAAATCTATGTCCATACCTTCGATACATTCGATCATAAATATTAAACGTCTTCAGCACTGTATGTGGTTAATCATACATTATCCTTACTACTAATACTACGTTACGATTTAGTAGAACTTATTATGAGTTCATGTAATCTTCTCTATATTATTAAAATTCAAGAAGAATAAATATTATCGTTACACACTTTATTAATCACAAATTGTGCTTATCATGAATATGAATCCCTGCTCATGATCCTTGCTCTTTGACAAGCATTACGTAAAAAACAACCATGATGTCTATCCTTTTGAGTTATGTACATGCTAGAAAATATGTTATATGGTACTGATAAAAGATAAATCCACACTGTTAACATTAAAATCTAACTCCTTTCCCATATGCAGGAACAGATTGTATTAATAATTATTTCTAGGAATTTGCCAAAAGTAATGGTTCCGACATGTTTCTGGATGATTTTAATTCTTACCCTTATAGTCTTTCACGGTTGACGTAATATTTTGATTGCAGCTTCTGTGTCTGGCCATATATATACTGCATCCAGTAACCGATCCAAGTATAGTCAAAGCAATTACATTAACCGGATGCGAAACGAGGTTAATTAGTAGCCCATCATATTTAGATACAACATAAGTACCACTTCTTTGTGAATCCGCTGAAGCTACTTTTATTGGACCTTTCTGGACATTTACGAGATAAGGATTGCTCTTTATCTGTGCAAATCCATTATTGACCGATGAATATGAGAATATTTGCATTGAGGCAACTATAGCATGAGGATGGGAAGCTGCAGTTGGAGAATCATACTTATGATATAATGGACCCCACTTACTTTCGGCAGGAGATGATGAAGAGGAAATTCGGGTTATTTTGGCATGGCTACTCGTTCCATCACCCCAATCCAGGGTGACTAATTTTTGTTCAAAATCTCTACTACTTGTCGCATCGTAGGTAACTATACCTGCAACTGAAGTATGATCTAATCCAGCTTCGGGCGAAGTATTACCTACAAATGCTATAGTTATGTAAGGGGTAATTATAGTTGAAGTAGGCGTATTATTATATGTAGCAGTAGCTTTCGCCCAAGCAAATACTGCTGTGTCAGCCATTACTACTATTATTAGTACAAATATTGTCATCACAACAAATACTAGTAAGGTAATAAGCAAACTCAAAGGGAAATCCGCATTCTTATAAATTATACTCATTGACCAATACCAACACTACAGGCACTGTTAACCGCATTGAATTGTGATGCACCTCCTATATAATATCCTAATTGCTCATAATTCAGTGCGTTGGCTTTACAAAGCGAAACTGAATCCAATTCCTGATCTGAATCGCCTAGTGATGTATTTCTAAGAAAAGTGTTTCCAACTGAACCAAGAGTTGCTATAATAGCTATTATTGTAAGAGACATAACTATGTATTTTGTTGCGTCATTTGCTTCTCTTGATTTATTTTTGTATTCGTTTTCGTTTCTTGAATCATGAAATGACTCTTCAAACATATCACGTATGAACGCCAAGTTACAAATATATCATTGTAAACACTATCGACTATAATGATTGAGCATTATGATTTTAAATAATCACTTATGATTATCTACCTTTGTTTCTTTAAATAATAGCAATAATTCTTAGTTCTGGTAACACGTATTGGACAAGTCAAGTTTATCGTGTGACTAGCAAGAATAGCATTCTAAAAGCGTCATACCATTGAGATATTTCAAGAAGATGATATTATTATTTCTGCCTTTATCTTTGGTAGTCTAACTTGTTAATAAGTAAGATAGCAACATTCTCATATTCTATGAATCAGTATTATTATGCGATATTAGGAATAATAATTAAAGTCTATTGCTAACTATCTGGCATAAGATAATCTACTATCTAAATCCTTGGCATATTCATATTAAATGAAGTTTGGTACGATTAAGGCAAAGATACAAACAGTTGAGGGTTGTTATAGTTGAGCAAAATAACAGAAGCAAAATTTGGCAGAGAGATATTTGATCTACTAAATTCGGACTTGGGATCAAGAAGTGTAGAATTAAATGCATTATTTCTTCAATCATTAAAGCTGCATGAAGCATATAATACAATACTGCCTAAAGTAACACCTCGACTCATAGATGATCTTTTTGTGAGACTTAAGGAAAATCCGCATATTAAGCAACCAATTTACATGATAGAAATTTTTACTAAGAAATTCAAACGAAAAGATAAAGGGAATATAGCAGTAGAAAATGATAAGTTCAGGGAATATCTAATCTCGATATCTGGTGGTTCTGTTCCCGCAATATATGATCATAGTAGCCATTATGTAATAAACATAAAATTGACATTTGAAATTCTTAAGGCATTTAATGAAATTGATTTTGTGTTACAAATATGTGGAGATTATACGGGCACAGTGACTTCAGTTGGAGCAGCAAGGGAAAAAGACAAGAAGAAATAGAACGTGTATTTGAAGTACAGAAACAATCTAAATCTAAATCTCCAGCAGAAAAAGAAATTGAAATAGAATATACCGATGTTGATGATGATAACAATAGACATCATAGACTCAATACAAATATCACTTCTAAAGATGATAGTCAGTTAAGCATTCCGCTTAAGCACAGGAAGAATTATCTAATTAGTGATAGTCTTAAAATGTCATTTTGTATTCTAATCGCTACAGCAGGAGTAGCATCGCTGGTAAATCTTGGTATAAACGGAGATATTATCATGCCAAATACAGGCATTTTCTTTCCGACTCCGTCATCAATATTAAAGGAAATCTCAGACTATGGAATGATAAATGGTGAGGTTACCAGTATGTCGACAGCACCTGCAACTAGTGGTGGTTTGGTAACAGTATACAAACTTTCTGGCTTAGTTGATTCTCTAGAGAAATCTGCTGGTTATACAGAAAACTCAGCTATTCCCCATGATGGTCATTTCACGTTTAAAATACCATCAGGTGTATATAGAATAACTGTAGTGTATCCTGATGGAAAAGCTCAGTTAGTTGAAAACTTCGCTGTATGGCCTAGTTCACATACTACTCTAAATTTGATACATCGACAATGAGTTCAGCTGGATAGATATAGCAAGAATTGACTTGCCTATGGATAACATGACTATTGGTGGTCCATTTTCACCAGATTTACCTTTATGAATGAGTCATCATAAATTTATTCAGGCCTTTTACATTCAGATCATAACCAATCTGTTTTCCATCTGCACTGATCTAAAATCGTGAAGTCCCGGTTGCTTTAGTATCAACTGGAAGAAATTCACTTTTGCCAGAAAGGTCTGCTGAAAATTTCTTTAGTGCACCCTGTGCCAACACCAGTTTATCAGTCATTCCGTTTGTTGAAACAACAACCATGCTGACTGCCAAAACCGCGATTATTGGGAGAATGATAGTTACATGAGTAGTAGTTGTAGTGGTAGTCTGCTATCTCATTTTATAGCTGATCATAGATCTATTCTTACTCCTCTTCTATAAAAAATTCTCTCGTTCATTCAGATATTAGTAGATCCCTCCAAAAGATCTGTATATATCAAATAAAATAAAAAAGATATCGTCAGAACTAGAAAAAGCAATACTTGGTCTAATACATTTAGATGTCCTCACCCTTCTCTCTTTCTATCAACCCACAATTTCTAAATCGAGCAAATTGACTTTCAACGATAGCTTGATGTTCGAGCTGAATCTTTAATTTTTAGTCGTCTATGCCAAAAAACTGGTGTTAATTCAAGCCGACATTATATGAATTATAGAGTTTTCTAGTCTACGAATCTAAACATAAATCCTAGTTGGAATATAGGGAAAAGGCAAGTAGGAGTGCTATTTTATTGGAGGCTAGATTTCTTTTACGCGGGGCCTTAATTAAGGCACACTAGCTCAAGTATAGATGATTGTAGGTAATTGTTATAGGAATAACCTGATCATTTGATTTTAAAGACGTCTTGTTGATTACTAATACAAGTTCTTTATTTAAATAAATTAACCCCTTCACAGTATGATTGTCATGAAAAAAAGGCTAATCGCTGAAACTGGGCTTGCTGGTATGTCCCACGTAGAGCAAATCAAATTGCAGGACTTAGGTACTTTATTAAGTAACTCTAGATTAACGACAAATAGAATAAACGAGGCGCCACCAACAAAGTATGATTCGAAAGACAAGGCTCTAAAAATATTGAAAGGCGGATACACAAAACTGCCAGGTATATATAAAGAAGTATTTTTGGATCCTATTAAAAATCTCTTAAATACACAAACTTATGAAACCATACTAAAGACATTAGACTCCTTTGATAACTCAACTGGACATGGTCCTTGGCATGACTGGCTGGCATCGATAAATCAACGCATTTTGAACTTTCAAGTCGATGCAACACGAGCTTTTGAAGAAGCACTAGCCGATCTCTTCGATGGATTCTTGTCGATGGAGGAGGGGAAGAGAATAAAACCACCTGATTATGAAACCGTTTCTCCTTTAGCTGTATGGGGATCTTCTAAGGAGGGTCCATATACATGGCCATCAGATATAGGAATCTCGATCGGGATGAAGATGGCTACTGTAAATCTACCACCGGCTTTCTCCAAGAATATTGCATTATGGTCTTCCGTTGGACACGAAACTGGTGGTCATGATATCCTTCATGCTTACAAAGGAATGCTAGATGAAGTTGGCACAAAAGTCGCTTCAAAAATATTGGCAAGAAAGAATGATCCAGTCTTAAGAGGCGCATTTGCGATAGTGAATGGAAAAAAAGAGAAATTTGCAGAGTACGCCGCAAAGTACTGGAAAGACAGAATAGATGAAACAGCCTCTGATGTGTGCGGCCTTCTTAATATTGGCCCGGCCGCAGGCATTAGCCTAGCAGTACTGTTGATAACGCTTCACAAAGGTACGCTTCTTACAGTAAATTCATTTGATAACGTACACCCAATCGATGCTCTTAGAATATTCTTGGCTGCTGATGTAATACGTAATACAAAAGAACTTAATGTCAACATATCAAATATGTGGGCAAACTATTTCGAAAGTATAGTTGAAAAATATGTAGAGAATAATAAAGGATTTTATCTCTTTTCTCAAACTCTTGACGGAAAATTGCACGTAGACGTTGAAATGCCGTACAACCAAATGCGAGAAACGGTGAAGATCGTTTCAGAGACTATTACTAATTCTGAGCTTTACACCCTTGGCAATCATGCCTTATCTGAAGTTAATACTTGGGCTAATACAGACGAAATCTTAACTACAAGAATTGCGAATCATCTGCTTGCTGGGAAAGAACCTAGTGTAGAACCTGGTCCGGATGGACAAAAGGTCTATGCAGCACATATCCTCGCAGGTGCAACCATCGCACTAGCAAAGTTAGGGGACATACGTACAACAACTCGACTATCTATAAAATCCTTAAACAAGTTATATAGTCAAAATCCTGTATGGCGCGGTCTACCTATACGATTCAGAAGCCAACTATCCAAACACACCTTGGTCCCAACTTTTGAGCCTGGTCCATCAAAAAAAATACTTGTACCTCAAGCCCGAAAATAGATCCTATTCTCGAAAAGTACTGACACTGGTCAGTACATAGGAATTAGGCCAAGTACACACTTGATGCAATTTTATTTTGCAAGATATTTTGACTGAAAGTTCATCCTTTGTTTTTGGTCAGAGTTCATCTACGTTCTATATGATATCTAAAATTGTATCTGTAACAAAGTTAATTGTCTTAATATAGACATTTGGTCCAAGAGCAGTTAGATTATTAATAACAAGAATTTACTCGGTCCTTTCTCGGCTCACTTGTTTAGCTCGAGTCAGAATCTGTACTTTAGCTAAATTGAATTCCTAGACTAATCATTCAGTTAATATGTAGCAATCTTTATAGTAATACTACAAATTAGATAACAAATTCCTTAGTTTAGCCAATTATCTTGTGTAATATTTTTTCATCATGATTATTCAATCAAACTTATTGGAAAAACTAGTCTCCTTATTAAATCTCCAAAGACACACATCCATACGACGATCGGTTAAGGATTCATAATTTTTAATACTTTATAATCATACTAATGGAGATATAAGAAATCTGATACGTTGATCAAGTAAAATAATGTAAAATATATAACTGCTAAACCAACACTACAATATCCTCTTCTTTTTGAACTGTTTGCTAGTTTTTCGCTGAAATCGAAAATTGTGCATTTGATAACAACTAACATGTCGAAACAATCGATGAGTCAACTAACGAAAACGTTGTACACTTTGATTTATATTTAATTGTAGATGCATGGATACAGGCATGATGTTCGAGCCTAGGTTAGATATTCACATACTCACTGGATAAAGTCCTCTAATCCTCTATATTTGTTCATTAATCTCCATAATCTTATTTGCTGTATATAGAGCATTTGAGGTTATCCAATGTTGATGTTTTTCAGTCAGAGGTAGCATATCTAATATCGTATTCAACTCATCACGGTGACGAAAATCTAAGTCAGAGTGCTTAAGTAAAGTCCGGAATGCCAACTTTGGATATTTTGTTTCTTGAATTAGCCGGTTTATCTGTTCCTTTGTTGGGGGATTGCCCTCCAAGAATGAGATATATCCAAGCAAGCAAACAGGATGCCAATGATAGATCCAGTAATACTGGCTACCGACTAATTCTGCTACGCCCTGTAAAGGCTTTTGCGATAACGACATTTCGTTACTTATGCCAATTTCCTCCAAATCATCCAGGAGCCATTTATCATGATCCATTTCTTCTACGATATGCTTGTTGTAATAACTTGCCAAACTAGTTAACAGGCGCCGTTCTTCTGATAGGTGCTGGCACCGTTCATAAGCAGCCTGCATTAATGGCACGCTTGCACGAATTATGGAATGGGTACACAAGAGATAATCTTTGAACCAGTTTGAAGGCCTTTGGTTTGAGTATATCGCACTTTTACCGTCTATTCTGCTGAATGCAAGTTCTAACTTAATTCGTAATCTAGCACTGAACGAAGTTTTATACTCCATAATCTTCACTTTTACTTTAAGCTATAGCCCGGCTCCATACTATGATCAGCATAACTTTGGTGAGTAGAGATTCATTTTCCATTAAATGGTTTCACACCTTTCGTTTTCTGTATTTCTTCTATAACTTCTCTTACGTATCTTTTTGCCTCAACATCTGAAATTGAAGGTTCAATTCCTGTTTCCTTCTCCATTACTTCTTTGTGTCTCTTTAATATCTCATCCGTTTGATTATCTAATTTCCGATCAAAGTCAGCCATTCCTATATTATCGAGCAGCTTTGACTGATCCAGAAATGATTCTTTGATTGTCTTACGTAATCTTATGTCAGAAGCTATAGAAATTGCTGACGAGTAAATGCCAGAGAAAAATAGGTATGTTCCGAAGGCAAAGAAAGATGCAGAGATAATCCCGAATGGGAGATAAGAACCTGAAGATGGATTAGCAAAAAATGAAACAAAGAGAATTGCCACCCCCCTTGCAGAAATGCTGAGATAGTAATTTAATTTACTATCTGACTTAGTTTTTATACTCTTAGAGATCGTTATAAATGCAAAAGCGAGTAAAAACCCTTCTGTCAACATCCCCCCAAATGCCATCATACTATAGATAATTACTTGCTGATCGAAAATGGAATTTATCGATGGGACCAAAACTAGTAATGAGACATCTCCTACAATGACGAATACAAGTGGTGCCGAGAGCATAATCCAGAACTTTAATCGACCGAAAGTTTTGGAGTAACTATTTAGCATTATGGCGATCGCAGCCCATATGATAAAGGATAATGGTATAATCAGCCAGTTGGCAATCGAAATTATGAAAAATAGTACATTAAGTTGTTCCGGATTCGCTTGAAAGGGTTTTGTTTCAACTGAATATGAATTTACAAAAAGTGGTGATTTTTGTAAGGTCACCAATGTCTGTGGTACGATTGTCGATCCTAATGTAGCACAGAACATTGACGATGAGATGAGGTATAATAATACTAGCAGATTTCTTTTTGCCTTATACCATTGAAGAAATTTGAAAGACATTATTCCCATCACAATCGCTCCAGTAGACCAGCTAAGCACCAGTGCGATAATTGGAATAAGAACAAAATATTGTGAAGTTAAAATTATTTCTAAAGCAACCAGGATTAGAAGTCCAATAATTACGTACTGAATAACCGGCAAAGTCAGAGAAATTAAATAAAGAACATTTTTCTTAGAATTATGTTCTACACGAAGCTTTGTGGTATCGTGTAGCACTAACCTGCTTCCTGAAATAACTGCTATTCCAACAATAATAGAAAACAAGATCACTCTTGTCGATTCAGGTAAAATTCTGTTTACGATTGAAGATACATCGCTAAGTAATGAGTCAAGGAGCAATACTAAAATAAATATCGAGATATTTATGGACAGTATCAGATGATGGTCAGATCGTGACAATCTTTCAGAGATCAAATTAAACCACATTAAACCAGATTATACCAGATTATGCCAATGCCACTACCCCGAAATATAAAAAACGTTTGAGATTAGAACATTTCGACAGGTCTGATACCTCCTCTCTCAGCCTTTTTGAATATCTCATGTAATGTATCAATTTCACCTGTCGTTAGTGAACTTAGAACTTCATGGCTTTGATCTGATAATTCAGTATGTTTAAACCCTAATTCCATGTGCTTGTCATCTATTGCTTTCTTATGGTCTTTTACAAATTCCTTCCTAAATTCTGAATCAGTCATTGCAAGCCCTACAACTTTTTTCAGATTATCTGTTTGTTTTGACGACTTATTCGATTCTGACATAAAAAAGAGAATAATTGTTATTAATTTAAGCATTGCTATACAAATTCTATGAACAGTATCCATTTATGTGAAAAACACAGAATTGTTATCTTAATAAGGTGAGTGTTACATCAAAGATAGACTACAACGGATAATCTCTTTATATGTTTGGGCTTTTCTCGGTGTTGCAATTTGTCTTTCTTGTAACGTAGTTTTAAGACGTTAGCACAGTCTTAGAAGAGTTGAAGTGATAAGTCCCCTTGAATAACTCATCATAAATCTATTCTTATTCCTGTTCTATAAGAAAATGCTTCAGTTCATCCTTAAAGTTTTAGACGTCTATGTCAAAAAAGCCGCTTTGATGCAACCGGACATTAGATGAATTATATCAATTTCAATTCTATTCTACAAATCTTAACACAACTCCTTGGAATATAAGGAAATAACTCGGAGTATTAGTGCGATGGTGGTTGGATTTCTCTCACGCTGAGGTCTGCAAAGTCCCAATCCATATTATCTGAACGGAACGTTACAAATGGACCTGAATTTGTGATCACATAGTCTTTCGGTCTATTGCAATTTGCACTATAAAACTCATCGTTTGAACTTCTTGCATACCAACCTCCATCATCAACCAATTCAGATACCTTTTTCCAATGATTGTCGTCATTATTGTCAAGATATGACTCCATTTTTACAGCCTTGTTGTCATTAATATTATACATTACAACTTTCCACCCTATCCATCTATATTGAACGGAATCTGTAGCCTTGTGTGTATCTTTAGGCCTAGTATAGCCTCCAGTATGCCATATCTCCTTTAACCACGATACCTCTCCGTCTACGGAAATAGTTCCCTTTAGTGCAGTTCCTTCACAGGGAACATCACTATTGTGGACTCCTCCTCTAGCATACCAGTCCAAATCATCAGAATTAGAGTCTGCAGATAATACTCTTGCATATCCAGTTATCTCTACGTTTTTCCATTGTTCTTCACCTTGTGGCGTTCCAACCGTCATCCTAACCTGATCTTCATTTTTGCTATCTGGTCTGATATTTCCGTCAATTTGCCATGATCCGTCTGATTGCTTACTTATTGGGGAACCAGGATCGAAAATGCGATCATTAGTTGGAGCGTTCATATCGATAGACCACACTCGACCACCAAGTTTTGTAGGATAAATTTCTTTTACCTTGAAAGCATGCTTGAATGTGGTTGGCGAAATATGAGTTTGTTGAATATAAGCATAAATTAGTAGCAACGTTCCGGCTAATATGAAAAGACTTATAATCAATAGTTTAGTATTCATAGATTTTTTACGATTAAGCTTCCGTAATAATAACTAGACGCGTTGCGAAGTCCAACGAATTCCTTCTAAGCACTAAAATTTGGAAATATAATGTCGGTTCGTGATTATATCAAGCTTTACTTCCTAGTAGATTAAGATCTTCTCCATTTTCATGACAGAGCTATTCAGAGTACGAATTACGAGATAAATAAACTAGTAGGAGCAAAGAACTGATTAAACTAAAGAGCATAATTTACGAGGGCTAAGTTAGCGTCCAGCTTCAAAGCATAGTTCATAATGCAGGATAGATCATGTCCCTTGAATTGAAGATCTCGGTTAATTCCATCTGCAGATTTTTATAGGTTGTCAGAACAATTCAATGTACTCTTGGGAAAAATAAGGATTCTTAAAGGTTGCCGTTACTGACTTAATTTTACATATTCTGTGTGGTCTTGGTCTAGTTCTGCGTTATTCTTAGTACAAGCGAATATAAGGTTGTAACTTAATTTCATCGTCTTAATAGAAAACAAATCAGGATTTTCCAGTGGTCATTGGCATAAGGCTCAAATGTGTTCATATGCTATGCTTTCACATCTGCAGAGATCGGAATTATATGCCTGATCTCTGATACACCGTCTAATATCATTCAGGCGAGGCAATAAGCTGGTCAAGATATAGGTGTAATGTAGGTCTGTAAGCATGTAAATCAAGGACTGATTTTTTAGGTCAGTACAAGATGCGGATATGAAGTTTTGCTTGGATTTCGTAGTTTTTTGATTCTGCATTGAATTGCAATAAATGTTCACCAGGGGTTAGTACGGATTCTTTTATTAATAACCAATAACCGCCATGGAAAGTATGGGTAAACCCTTCACTTTTTAGCAGTCTCTCTTCAGGTATTCCGAATATATTATCACGCACGTTCGGTATCGCAATCGGGAGAGGCGTTTTTCTTATTACGCAACAACCGTATAACTTCTTGCCGGTATCTGTCTCATAATCGTCGAACTTTGCCCAAAATGATGCTGGTCGCACCCCAGAGAGATCATCCTTAACAAGCTGCATCAATTCCAGGTCGCTTTTACTGGGGAAGCTCTCTCGAGACGCCGACATGTTATAAACTGGAACCAAAAGAGGAGCTTTATTTGTTATTGTAATTGTTTTGATGTCGGGTTTTTGAAAAGGGGTAACTGCAGCGAAGTATACTTTTACATCATTTTTAGTGAATAAAAATGCCCCGTATCTATTAGTATCACCATAAAAAGTGCTAGGATGTTCACCTGGACTCACTGAGCCCGGAATTGTATAAAACCACTTATACCATTCATCAGTAATAGTATCACAGTCAAAGATTGAATTGCCACTTTGATCTGTTACATTAGATATTGGGTCCATATGATCATACGTTAATCCAGATGGATCGCCTTTTTTAATCCACTTATAAAAGGTGTTCTCGGCCAGATTTCCTTTAAACGTTTCAGCCAGCCGAGATTTCTTAACAAAAAAATCTTCAATCTCCTCCTCACTCATAAAATCTTTCATTTCGTGATTAACATCTTCACTCATATTTATATAACACTGATACTTTATTATAAATATTTAACGAAATTATTACCATATTTAGATTTATGTTCTGCTAAATGATATTGGGATTGTATCGAGAATGCCTATAATCCAATTGCCTCACATTTTAATGAAATTGACTCTTCGAATCTTGGAATAGTCTCAACATTAACATCGTCCATGGTGAATACTACGGATTAAAGGATTATTATGAATAAGGAGACTATAATTAATAAACAAATCAGACCGCACTAATTATCATAAATACTGACATTTGCTATCTAGCACGATCAATTGTTTGTGATTTGTCCAATTTTGACAAATGTTCTCAATTCATCGAATTGTATGTAGGGCTTCTCTAGCATATATTTTAGTCAATGATTATCATGGTAATAGAGGTATTAGCAAAGTGGTTGTTGGTTCACTTAGATGAAAAGTTCAACTTAAGCTTAAAGATACAGCTACTTCAACCTTGATAATAGGAGATTCGCTAAAGAATAAAGTGAACAGAACTGATCAAAAACTGTTATAGTGTTACGGAAATCCGAAAGAGATCCAATGACTACACACTTTATAACTAATAAATTGTCCACTCTGTCGTTTGATACTCTAATATCGAGGCGGCCTACTAATCCAAATAATTCGGCATTTGAATCAGGTCCAGTTACCCTAGAGGATATTGCATATATTAATCGGCGGTTAGTTGATTAAGCGAAGTCTCGCAATTAATTATAGCAAGTCAGTTAAAATATCCTCGTTATCATCCTAGCGAAAGAAAAGTGATTTCAGATGATCGCGCAGCTACAGGAGTAATCATTACTGCTACGGTAAGATGGTAAGAAAGGGTGGGATCTAGCCGAAACGCCTCATTGTTGCTGTTCCCATAGTCCCAAAAAAGCGCTATTGATTTATCGGATAATGAGTAGGATGGAAGATTAGGCTATAGTCGAGGCCCAGCCATCTTTATGATACTAGGGTGAATATCATAATGACTTTCAAACAAGTTCAGATGAATTGGTATGTGGAGTCAACAAAAATAAAGGACAATCGGGATAAGAATATTTCTTATACTAAGAATCTAATCGAATCGAGTCTCAGAATGTGTTTTCGTTGTCTTGGCGATTAATCAAGTGGTGTTCCATAAATGATAAATATATTAGTATTATGGTTTTTACAACTGGCGGTGTCCTCAATTGGGTTTAATTATCATAAAATAGCTCCGATGCATCCATATACTAAATAGGAAGTAAACCATAGCCTACTTTAAATTGAGAATAAAGATCCAGAAATTCAGTAGTTCCAAAAATAAAGGAAACGAAGTTTTCTATTAATTATCTTCTGTGTTTATTTCGATGTTCTAAGATTATAGAACTGCGATTTAGAATAGTCTGGATTCTTTCGAAGGGTTCTTAGAATGAACTATTTTCATATATCCTCACTTAGGATTGCTTACCTGAATAGTGTAAGGGATAGTTGCCGCATGGACATTAGTTCCGGGTGATGTCATTGCGCCCGTTGGGGTTACAAGAATATCATATACCACGGAATGGCTTCCAACAGGAAACGGTTTCAAGAAGACCCACCATCCTTGACTTCCAGCACGAACCGGTCCTGGGATGTTACTTGATTGATGAGTATCATTCGCTAAGGTAGCATTAAATCCTTTAGAGTACAGCTCAGTAACATTTTTCATGGAGTTTATTTTGTAATATATCTTATTTCCAGATCCTGGTATGAGTGACTGTGTAATATCCAGCTTAGCGACGGGAATGCCATCGACAATAACATTAGATTTAATGTTTCCTAGGTTGTATAACCTCGAACATTCGGTTAACTGCTGGTCAAGAGCTACTCCTAAGGCATTTGGATTCCTAAGCTTTGGTAAATCATTTTTATTGTCACACCATGCAACCCAAAGCGGTATCATTATTCCCTGTTGAGACGAAATCTTGCATTTCTGAAGAGGTGCGCTATCCTCGACTGTATTCATCAGCATAACCATTGAACCGGCGTTATTATATAAGCATCCGTCGATTTGTGGCTTGAATTCCCTATCGTTTAAGGAAAAGTCCCAATTAAAAAATTTAGAAACCCAATCATCATATGATATTCCGAAGGGTTTGTCACTTTCTGAAAAGGAAGATATGCCATATACTCTCTTAGGTCCAGAAGTAGTAACACATAGTATTATAAGAAAAAAAAGTGCGATTACCGAACATGAATAAACACTAGGGGTTCCGATCTTACAAAAAATCATGCGTGCATCCATAAACGTAATTATCCCGATGCTATTATTATGAATTTCGATAAGCTAAACTAGAGGATTGTCATTCTGTATTATATCTTTGCGTTCAATCTTTCCTTTGTTTAGAAGTTTTGGAGATAAGGTGGTGAAGGATGTAAATTTTCAAATTAGCAAAAGATCATCGGTTAATTTTATATTAATTTTCACTACTCTAGTGGTGATAGATTCAACGATCGTGAAATTTGCTTCTTATAGCGGGATCGAGTTAGGAACACCGTGGAACACTACTATATTTGTAATTTTTTTTATTATATTTGCTGTCGGCAGCTTCATTCTTTTAAAGGCAGTCAAAAATGCTATTTCAACCCCTCAGTATAAATTCACCACAAGTGCCAAGTTTTATCACGGTCTAATTATTGCCGTACAAATCTTGAGTATCATAATAATGATGTTGATTATTCTCCAGATTTCTATTCTAGGCATTTACAATCTCGTCTTTCTCAGAGCTGAGGTCTACATTAGCCATATTTGCGGATTCGTATTTCTTTCATCACTGGCTTTTTTGTTTATGAGTTGGTTGGCTTCAAATAGAAATTTGGGAATAATTCTGTATTCACTGTCGTTCATAATTGCATCGGTGAACCTACTTATTTCGTTAGTCTATATGGATTCTTATCTATCAGTCTCATCAGTATCAAATATAACATTACACCCGATTACATCATACGTGGCGAATCTTCCAGGTTCATCGATCACGGAATCGTTGTCTCCCGTGTTTGACGCTCTTTCCTTGATTTCATTTTTACTCATGTGGTCGGCAACGGTGACATTGCTACGTCAGTATCGACACAAGTTTGGCAGGATAAAATTTCTTTTAATTATGAGTATTCCATTAATATACTACATTTTTCCTTTACAGGGGTATTTTGAAGATGTTTTTCTGTCGTTATTACAGGGATCATCAATCTCATTTATAATCACATATATCCTCATTTTTAGCGCTACAAAACAAGTTGGTGCTTTGTTGTTCAGTTTGGTGTTTTTGACTGCCTCTGATCTTGTTTATGACACAAGAACTCGCAAAACGCTTCTTATTTCTGCGGTGGGAATGGCTGTCCTATTTGCGACCTTCGAAATATCTCCATTGCAATATCATGTCTATCCACCCTTTGGCTTCATGACTCAAGCTTTGATACCCTTAGGTTCATATCTCCTATTCGTAGGAATCCATTCATCGGCTAAAAGCATCTCCAGAGATTCTCAGTTAAGAAAGGAATTTTATAGGAATGCGTCTAGCCAATTAGGACTACTGAGAGCTATCGGAGTGTCGGAGATGGAAAAGGAACTTCAAAAGCGCCTAGACGCTGCGCATAATCGTTCGATAGTCATAGAACAAGAGCAAGTCCGCATGGAGGACGAAAATGTAAAGGAAATTTTGCATGAAGTTTTGAACGAACTCTATTATTCAAAGGGAGTGAAGGAGCAAAACGATATTCATGAGGGAGATGATAAGTAATAATTTTTAACACCTATTATAATAAGACTATTAAGGACAAGACCCGGATTTAGATATCAAATCTGGTGTAAACAATCAATCATTTCATTTAGATGGAGAAGTTTTGACGCGATACATTTTGTTGTATATTTCATAGTCTTCAAATAGAAGTTTTTACCCACTCCGGACTATTTTCCGCACATTTCAGGACTTTATAATAGATGAAGACGCCATCAGGTGCTATTATAAATGCGTCTATTCCAAACCAGTTTGTACAAGGGCTTCAGAAAATCCGATAATACTCGACAATACGTAAATGTATTGATCTGAATGATTGGATATCTTATTCATCCATTCGAGATGTGGAATCCAACGTCGTAAACAATGTTTCGAGATTTGGAATACAATACCTGGACTTAGGTTATGATTTTTTTAATGAATAACTATGCAGTTTAAAGAATATATATTTACTTTAGCATCTTTTTATAAAGTTGATTTTTCACTCACAGGGGTTATGTCTTAGGAGCTCTAAAAAATATGTT
>DATBGR010000242.1:0-2258 GCA_036557905.1 Nitrososphaeraceae archaeon
TAAACAGATCCAAATTAACGTCTAGTCAGTATATTTGAATATTCAAAAAGCCAATTTTTATTTTTCTTAACTGTATCAAACCTATCGTCATCTTGTTTATGGTAGAGGATATCATTATAGACTGCTACGTATAGAACTACAGTATTTGTTTCGGTATGTACCAGAATTCAATCCATCTAAATTTGCATATATGACACTTAGCTTTCTGATAACAACGATTGTTATCAACCGGAATTCTCTGAAAAGATATGAAATTATGTGAACCACAGTTAGTGCAAGAATAAGTAGTAGTAGTTGCTGCTACGTGCTTCTTTGTATGTATGATAAACTGATTCAATACTGATTTACCAAACACTCCTTTGGTTTCATAGCGGCATCTAAATAATGATAGTTCGAAGTGTAGGCACGACGACGTCTCTGAGTTATTGTAGCGTATATTTTTGCAAAAAAACTAGATAACTGTCCTAGAAGGGAATAATATTCAAAATTAGCTTTCATGTCAATATTCTTCAGCATAATAACAAGCTGGATATATTTAAGAATTCAAAGAATCAAATATGTTACATCCAACGTATTATGATAGTATAGACTATTTTGAAAAAACAAAGTATATTTTAAGTGGTTACTAGTAAATTTGAGTAAACTGAAACGAAATAACTATTTTGTGTAGTAATACCCACATCTGTTTTGGCAATTCTGATAACATGCTGCACATATAACTATGAAAACTTATTTCATGGTATTTAATATGACTTTCTTTTCCTTCAACATAGGCGAAGAAACATTATACAAATTTAGAAGATGTCCCATTTGGTTTATACTAGTTCTATACACTTCGGATCAAACTTATAATGATGATTAATGACAGATAGGGTCAAAAACATAATAATTGGGTCATTAATACAGCATATTGAATGTATTCTGCTTCTATGACTCAGAAAATAGGAACTTTGGCCGAAAAAGATTTTACTACATTGGAAGAAGATACACTCGTTATTGACGCAGTAAAAGTAATGCGAGATAAGGGAGTATCTTCTGTGTTCGTTACGCAATCAAAAAAGGAGAGACATGATAAAGGAGAACAAAAAACGAACAATCCTATCGGCATTGTTACAGAGCGAGATATTTTGTATCGTGTAGTAGCCGAAAATAAAGGCCCATTTAAAGTTACGATAGGGGAGATCATGAGTTCTCCAATAGTTGCGGTTGACGAAGGAGTATCCGTCAAAGAAGCTATATCTTTGATGAGAAGAAAGCACATAAGAAGATTACTGGTAACAGGAGAGAAAGAAAACACTAATGATATTGTATCAAGACGAGCTGAAATATTAGCATCAAATATAAAGACAATTTCTCCGGTGGGTGCTGTAACACTTATGTCCATCGTCGGAAACATGCCAGAAGAGAGTTTAGAATTGGCTGAAATAGAATCCCCAAGTACTGGAGATACAGCAAAACAAGTTATAAGTATAGTATGTCCTTATTGCCAATCAAGCTTTGATAATAAGGCTGACTTGTCAAAACACATAGACAGAATACACCTTGGAAGTGGGCTGCTTGAAGGAGATGTGCGTAAATGGTAAGTTTTGATCTACACAAGAAGTAAAGATCAGCTAATTACATTCCAACTGCCACAAAACTAAGGGGAAAGTTAAGATTGTTGCTTAAACTAGGAATCATAAAATCTTTATTTGAAGATCCAAGCACGACGGAAACAACTAGACAGAAAGTGATATGATTGTCAGTTAGCAGGGTTTGATTCAGATCAAGACAAAAAAATAGAAGAGATTTAACATAATATGTGTGATTATCAAGTCGATATATAGTGTGCTTTTTTACTGCACTTCACATTCTGTAATCATAAACTCTTCCATCTTTTCCATTTTACAATATTCCCGCGCTTTCTCCTTTGAGTCAAATACGGCATACTCATAACCAGATGTCTTAGGATTTTCACCTACGTATACAACATAGACATTCATGCTTCTTACTCGCGTGATAATGTCTCTAACTTATTTTATTCTTTGTCTGCAAGCTTGACAGTAAGATTACTCATTACTATCCCCCTACGCTTGCTACAACAATTTTGTTTGGCCAAGTCCGCTCATTTAATATTTCTCACAAAGATCTTGTTGGTTGGCTAGTTAATTGCAATGCATTACAGCGCCTACCTAGTGCATTTATTGTATCTACCAAGTAACTAAAGGCCAGAGAAGATGACTTCACAGAAACGCGTTGTTAAGGAAGTTAAATATGTT
>DATBGR010000243.1:0-3782 GCA_036557905.1 Nitrososphaeraceae archaeon
AGTCGATGCAAATTCCAATAAACTATACACTCAATCAAGTTAAATTTGAGATGCTAGCACCCAGTTTGTCAATATCCTTAGTTCCGATCAGATTATGAATTAGAGTATGGCTTCTGAATAGTTCAATCTCCTTAATGTCGCTGGACAATATAGGACAAGGTGAAGTAGATTCCAATATTCTGCCATGTCTATCTATCCCATTTTTATGCAGGCACAATAATGCTTGACCTGATTTATGACCCTTTACGTCAGAACCACATACTATTATATGACGCAAATCAGGATTTTTGATACTGAATCTTATCATTGCATCAATTCCCCTGTTTTCAGAAAGCAGTCTTCCGACGATTAGAATCTTGTTCATAATGTGAGGAGTTTTGGAGATTTCTAGCAGTAAATCTATACTTGAAAGAGTGCAGATTGCAATAGCCGATCCATTACCATAGTAATACTCATGATTGATTGGGATAATTGTTTCGCAAACTTTACCTGCAGCATCTTGAATCTTTCTTCTCACTGCAGTGAACACGTTTTCATTAGAGTCTTGCTCTGAAGGCACTATGAATTTACAAACCTCATTAGTCTCAACAGTCATATATCATATTCGATATTGAGACGTAGATATTGGAGAATTTAAGGTCTAGTTTAATCTAAATTCTGGATTTAGCAAATGTATCGACTGCTTTACCATCTTAATATTAATGCGATATATTTTGAGATTTTGAGATTACGGACTAAGTAGAGAATTGCGAGTAGATACTCTTGTTGATTTTTTGTAAGCTATCTCTGCAATGCCTCGAGCAAATTTATGATAATCCACGAAATCGGGCTGAAATTTAGATAACCATATGAGATTATGTTGAAGGTGAGATAAAGATAGATCTTCGCAGTAGAATTTACAAGACAATGACAACCAGAGAAACAATGGGTAATTTGGTTAGTATCAGGAATGTAGGTTCTACGACAAGAAAATCGATTGCGATAGCAACATGTATTATAATGACATTATTATGCATGATGTAGGAAATTATTGCCTCAACTAGTTAGTAGAAACATTATCAAGAAAGGCGCAGAAGCAGACATTTATTTAATAGATTGGTATGGCCAAAAGGCTGTATCAAAGATAAGAAAGGCTAAGCCCTATCGAAATGTGTTACTTGACATCGAAATTCGCAAAAAGAGGACGATTCATGAGGCCAATATGCTTTCTGCCGCAAAACTAGCGAGAGTAACAACTCCTTTCATCTATTATGTCGATCTCAAACGTACTGAGATTATAATGGAGTGGATTGAAGGGGACAACGTGAAAGATATAATCGATACTGAATTAGCTCGAGAAATCGGAAAGTATGCTGCCCGTATGCACGCTAGAAATATCATTCATGGCGATATCACGACTTCAAACTTTATTTTCAATAAGAAGAAAAACAAGCTTACCCTAATGGATTTTGGGCTTTCTTATTATTCTGAACGATTTGAAGACAAAGCAGTTGACATCCGCTTAATAAAGGAGATTTTTATGAGTGCCTATGCGGATCGGTACAAGGACCTATATTCTAATTTTTTGCTCGGCTATGAGCAAACCAGTAGTGATGGCCAGTTCATTACCAAAATTCTAAAGATTGTTCAAGAAATTGAGAATCGAGGTCGGTATGCCAGATTGACCTAGGCCCTGGGCATTTACATTTTTAGATTTTTGATTTTAATATACTCTTGTACTTTAGCCAATAATGTGAATTATCTAAAGTGACGACGAAAGTGACGACGAAAGTGACACAAATATATAGACCAAAATTTAAAATAAAATATGGTGAGAATCCCGATATCCGAACAGACAAGACAAGAAGTTATTGCCAAGTGGCTGAGTGGGTGGGGTAGAGACAAAATTGCCGACGAACTTTGCATTGGTGCAGGAACAGTCACCAATATCGTTACGTCATGGAATTCCGAAACAGGCATACCGACAGCGGAAGCGCTTCGGATGTTTAGTGTAGAAATAAAGCGATATGGCATCTCAGTTCGAGAATGCGCCAGAGGCTTCAGATTCCTACGTCATTTACAAGGCTTGGAAGGAGACGAAGAAATAGAGCAAATTGATATATTTCTATCCAAAGTATATGACAAGTCCAAATATCACAACCTTCCACCAGAACGTTTAGTGGAAATTGCCAGTGAAATATGGGAGCTGTCCAAAATTATGCCTACCTCAAATATTCTCGCCCATTTAAGCGAAAAAGTAAAAGAAAAAGAAAATTTGGATGCTGAGATAAAAAGGCTCAATGCGCAAAAAGATCTCATAGCTATCGACTATAACAGATTACTACACCTGAACAAGACAACAGGGGAACAATTAAACCAATATGTTACCGCTCGTCAATTTTACACAAAATACGGATTAGACATTGACAATATAGGAAAATTTGGCACAGTGCTTCAAAAAGCTGAGAATTACAGATTTGATCTAAATCAGATCGTTGAGAAGATCTCAAGCAATAAATCACTCGCTGCGGAGGAGCAAGAACTGCAGGATAAGATATGGCGAGAACGAGAGGAACTTAGGTTGACCCAAGATCACACTAAACTAGCCGAAAAGGAAGTCGAGGAGAATTTAGCGAAGGTGAACTATTGCAACGATTTAGCGTCCATGGGATTCGGTATGAATGAGTTCAGAATTTTGAAAAGCATTTTGGTAGAAATATCTGAGGGTGAGAATGAAAATGGTTCAGGTATCAGTCCCCGTAACTTGGTTAAAATGTTCTTTAGAAAGGTTGACGAAATGCGGAATTTGGAAACGAGGATCCAATCCCTTAGAAAAGAAGCCGATCGCACAGAAGAGGTTTGCAAGTCACATTTAGATTCGATAAAGGGGCTTGTAGAACAGGCAAAAAATGACATTAAGGAAATGTCTGAGATGGCAATGGAGGCAATAAAGTTAGCATATCAAAAGAGCAAAGAAAAGGATGTTTCAGATAACAAGAGTCAAAATCCGGTCTAATGCTAAAATATTAATCTGAAATTCAAGAGAATATGGACTCTTTTCTAAATAATGATGCATATGTCCTGAAGGATAATGAAATATTACTATATCAACAGATCTTTCAGATACTAGTATCTTGATTTGGCCTGGTTTTAATACTCTTGGTGTTTAATAGATACGATTTTCAATGCTTAGCTTTGCCAGTACTAACGGGGATAAGTATATCGAAATAAAATCTATCCTTCAGAGACATGATTTAGAGATAAAGTTCTGTAAAATGGAAATTAAGGAGATACAATCAGATTCGATAAGGGAAATAGCATTTGAAAAGTCTCGATATGCATTTTCAAATGTAGACGGCCCAGTCATAGTAGAAGACGATGGATTATTTATCGAAGTATTGAATGGATTCCCAGGCCAATATTCTGCATTTGTGTTCAAGACCATTAGAAACTTGGGCATATTAAACTTGCTTCGAAATCATTCCAATAGATCTGCAGAATTTGTTTCGATTATAGCGTTTTGCAATGGTCAAACACCACAAATCTTTGAGGGCAAGATAAGAGGTCAGATAGCTGAGGACATAACAGAGGGAGGATGGGGCTTTGATCCTATCTTTATTCCTGGTGATAACAATTTAACCTTTGGTCAGTTGCAAAACATACAGAAAAAACAAGAATATTCCCATCGATCCAAAGCTCTTTTGCAGTTTCTAAAGTGGTATAAAGCATAACAAACACGAGTTAAAGAAAATTAATTGACTTGGATAATGTGTGTATATTTTTTAAATAATTCTAATTATGTT
>DATBGR010000244.1:0-5743 GCA_036557905.1 Nitrososphaeraceae archaeon
TGAGAATAAGGGAATAAAAATAATAGAACATAAAATTAAAAACTTTGAAGGAAAAAACGGACAGATAGAGAAAATAGTCTTTGAAAATGGAGAAAGCGTATTGAGAAAAGGTGGTTTTGTGGCGCCGCAACCAGTTCAAGCGTCTGGTTTTGGTAAACAATTAGGATGCAAATATAATCCACTTGGCGGTATTGTTGTAGATTTGTTTGGTAGAACAAACATTCAAGGAGTATATGCGGCAGGCGATGCATCTGTAATTACTCCCGCACAATTAATTATTGCCGCTGCTGAAGGAGTCCGAGCAGCAGCAGGTGTTAACACGGATTTAACCCAAAGAGAATTCTTAGAATAAAGTCGGTGAATTTCTAATAATAGGGAATGTTTCCACATAACTGTTTCTTTATGCTAGGATGGAAACACATAAAAAATATTTGAATAATGAAGACAGGTAGTTAGCAAAAACAAAAAATGCCTTACGTTAAGTGAATAAAGGTAAACAAGATTCATATTGTTAGTCTTATTCCAAGCGTTTGTTTATTTGTTTGTTTGTTACAGTAATCATAGGTGTTGCCCGACCAAAATAGTAATAGTAATACCAAGAAAAAAAGGATTTTGGCAGTAGACGATGAACCCGACATCACTTTAACGGTAAAGGCAGGACTAGAAGCCACTGGTTTATTCCAAGTCAATACGTTCAACGATCCTGAACTCGCATTATCCTCTTTCAAACCCAGACTCTACGATATAGTTCTTCTTGATTTTAAGATGCCAAAAATGTATGGATATGAACTCTATGATGAAATGAAAAAGATAGACAATAAGGTTAAGGTATGTTTTATGACTGCAACATATCAAAACTATGAAGGACTACGAGCAGCATTTCCTACAATAGAATTAGAGTGTTATATTCAAAAGCCAGTGGCAAACAAAGACTTGATACGAAGGGTAACCGCAGAGTTAGAGCAGCAGTAAATCATGCACCGTAGAGTTAGAACCTATTATTAACTTGAGACATAGAAGACCCTTTGGGGAGGCAATGACAGCATCTCTTTAATGCTTAAAGTTTGCCCTATCCCTGCACAACAAAATCCCCAGAAATCAGGACCTATTTCGAAACTCCATAGTGCAGGAGATAATACAAAGTGTAAAATCATAGAGATAAGATAACTATTTAACAAAAATATGCTGGTAAACTTTAGTCATTTTATGGCATGACTGTTAGGTCTCCTCTCATAGTTGGTTGATGATATTTACAAAAGAATAGGAACGCACCATCCTCGGTTGCCTTAAAGGTAACTGTGGCGTGTTGTCCCGGTGCCAAGTCTTTGTCTATATTGTATGGCTGGCCAATTGTGAATGAATGTCTATCACCATTCGGTGGTTTTTCTAGATTATAGAAGAAAATATTTACAGTATCACCTTTATTGACTGATATCTCAGAGGGAGAAAATGAATCTGATGGAATTAATAATTGAGTTTCATTAATGTCATTATGTTTTGATGTAAATAAATTGTCTTATTAGTTGAAGCTCCCAAAAAAGCTGTTGTATTGATTTGATTTGTTAACATTGTTGACATTGGTGAAGTATGATAGATAAGTTGATTAGTTATCAAACCCGTCTATGTACTTTTTCACCTTTTACTTTTTTCTTTTTTCTTATATAACATCAATAGATGCCCCCTTCAAATTACACACGCTGCTTTGAAAAGAAAAAATATACTTTCGTATTGTCCTTGCTGTTATAAAAGGGCTAAATAAGAGCACTGCAAGACTAGATGCAAAAATTACCAAATAGTAGGTGGATGTAAAAGAGGCAATTGAAAGAGTGAATGAACCAAAGGTAGTAGTTGCAGATGGAAAAATCATACCAAAGATGTAATATGATGCACAAGTTGGACATGCGGTAAATAAACCAGCCGCATATGCAATAGACTTTAAGAACGTATAACGCTTAGATCCTAATATTGTAGTTGCAACAACGCCTTTACTGTTAATAGATACATTTGTGCTAATAATAGCAGATCTGAGCCTTAATGCAAAGACTGAAAACATTATGTTAAATCCTACCAATACTGAAACTACGATAAGAATGAGTAAATTCGTTGGGAATATGAATAAGCCTAAGTACATATTACACCTACATGTATTGCAATAGTTAGATTTTGTTCCATTAAGGATGATTTACTTCTGAATATAACCATCATCTTTTAAATAATGATAGATCGGGACTTTCAACGAGGAATAATGACAATATTAAGTTGTAGTCATAAGGACACTGATTTTTAGTACACTTCTGAGCCTATTATCTGTAAACTTATTGTATATTCATTGGAATTTTACCAATCTTACCTGTACATACGATTGAATAAACAACATAAAGTGTATCAAGTGTCTTTTAATCAAAGACTAGATTTCAAGTAGATTTCAGAATAGTTATCTTTGCGTAATGACTTTATATCGGTCAAGCAAATAGCAAAATTACTATAAGTACAATGACAACCTACTAGTTTGCTAATGCCAACTGTATATTCATAGTCTCTCTATAAATTTCGTCGCCATCGGTCATATTTTTTAATTTATTTAGCGTATTGGTGCATTTGACTGATGCCATAAACGTTAAGTATGCATTAGGATTTCTACCATCCTCTTTATTACAATCTTTTACAAATTCCTGTCCTATTTTTATCCTAGTCAGATCAGATTCATTTAGTGATTGTGCTTTTACCCCTATCGTGCTAGTCATTATAAAGACAGTTATTGCTATAGCAGCAACAGCAACAACCAAAAATAATAACGCACTCATATTATATCACTATCCAAACTGCGTCTTTAGTCAATTTGCAGTACCTGCAATACAATAATGTCACTTTAGGATACACATAATCACAGTCCACTACTAACCAGAGGAGTGCTCTATGTTTTCCTCTAGTTTTCGTTTCTTTTTTTCATTTTTCGCACTTCGTATTCTAATAATTCTGCTGCTGATGGTGAGGCTGCTGATGATGGTGCTTTTGTTGTTGTAGCACTTCTCCATATTATTGTTGAAGACCTTACAATGTATATCGAGATACCAGCTATAGCTGCTTGCATCACCTTGGAAAGAATATCTATTGTACCTACATCGTCTTGTAGTCCTACTGAAGGGATACTTATGGTTCTTGTAGATACATAAAATGCGATAAGCGCTATTGAGCCTATGGCAGCTATAATGTAAGGTACTTTACTGTAATACTTGTTCTCCAGCATCCATATTCCAGCTGCAGTATATGCTATGCCGACCACAGTAAAAAATATTATTTCATTTACAGTTGCAATTGTATCTCCCTCCCCCTCGTTACTTTCAGTTGTAGTACTACTTCCAGGCGAGGATGATGGGGATGCCGATTGTGAAAGTTCAGAGTAGTCCTCAGAAGCAACAAAAAAGTATATAGCACCAGTGCAAATCATCAGAGCAGCAATAACGTATACTATTATTGTTGATTTGTTAGATACGGCTATTATTGTTTTAGTGTTATTGTATTTTTTCATTTGCATTTACCTGTGTTGTTGTTTTTAACAAGTCTTGTCGCAAAGGTCTCAGCAGTAGATCTGGCAGCAGCCATGACAGGAAACGTATTTGCTTGTTTAGTTCTTACTTTAACAAAGTCATGCTCATGAATTAATTTGCCCTTTCTATGTGCTGTACTATCATATACGCCAACTGGCACGTTATTTGTTTTCATAAGAACATATACTTGAACCTATTATAATAGGCTAGAAGTAACTTAGTTTTCCTAGCGGTGAACTTAATTCCCCTCTGCTTTATATATTTTGAAAAAGGAACTTTTTAATATGAAATTTATCAATGAGTGCTAACTCTGACAACGATGACAAAAAAGAAAATGGAAGCAACTACTATAATAATGGCAGTAGTAATAATGAAAATGGGAGACTGCCATCATCACCGCCAGAATCTCCAGTATTAGCCACAAAATATGCCCATAGAGCTGCAACGCTAGTACGCTCTATAGAAAAAAACTCGTATGTAATAATTGGTATAATAATTGCTCTGTTAACTCTATCCACGTTAGACTTGCTAGAGGTTCATAAACACCTTCCTTTTTCATTTGATCCTATAATTACAGTCTTTTCTGCAGCTTCTATGATTGCTTTACTTTTTATGCTGCGTTTAACTGCAAAGTCTAGAAGGATTCTCGAAGATTGGGCTGATGTTTTTGAGCGAAACTCTATAGCAGCTGGAATAAAGATTTCTATAAATAGCAGGACTAGAGAAGAAGTAGTCCATGCGATATCAGAAACCGTAGAGGAGATAGGTCCGCAGTTGCAAAAGTATATTTCTTCAAAAGACAAATATAATGAATTTTTTGATATTACTTTTGGGAAAGATACCGACCCTGCAGCAACAACAGCACAATTTGATATAATCATAGACAAAGATAATCTAAAGCCAACTAAAAACAATAGTTATCAAGAGCTCAAACTAGCTCTTCAAAAATATGGTTCTGTAATAGTTAAATTTGTAGATGGTACAATAGATGGAAATACTATTCTGTCTCTTTCTAACTTCTTGTCTAAGTATATCTCTATAACAAAAAATAGTGTTAGTTTGGCATTGATAATTGGTGATGATGCAACATCAGATGCATATAAGCTAGCATCACATCCAAAAGACAAGAAAATAGGATATATGATAATAATCGAAAGGCCTTTGCTTACACCATAGACTTACATAGACTTACATCGTATATAAGCTCAAAAAATAATGATGACGATAGGAGAATTGAAATTTTAAAGTGGTTGTCTTTCACGTTACTAATTATTATAATCAATGAACTTTTTCAACTATTATCGTCTATTTCATAAGCTGCTCTAGTAAAATTCAGAAAACTCTTAACCCACATTGAATATGCATCAATACCTTTGTCTGTTGCATGATAGAATGTAGAATCAGAAGTTTTAATTGAACTTATTAAACCCTGCTTTTCCAGCGTTAACATGATATCTGAAATTCTATCTTTTCGTTGTTGCTTGATACCGGGAACTTTAGTTATAATGTGATATTTGCTTACAGGCGTCTTTCTGGCATTAATACATAAGTACTCTAATATTGAAAGCATAGTGTATTCAGATGAAAGTCGCCTTTTTGCAGCCAAATTTAATACATTTTTGAATTGTGCTTAAGTAGGCAGTTTAATTATTATGTGTTTTGTTTGCTTATCATTGTCTGGTCATGGTAAATATAGAAGTATTTAGATGTGATATTTATTAGTCATATCTATTATTACCATTATACAGAGCCTATTTTAGCATTTATTATATTATGATGAAAACAAACTTGAGTTAACTTTATTTGCAGCCTGGGAACATAGTTACCCGATTATTTATATTCATGCTATTTCATTTAATACTTTCATGGTTAAATTAATGGAAAAATTTAACACTAAAACTAACAGAATCCTATTATCGGGATCAATAGTAACAGCACAGATTTTGCTTCTAGTTGCAGCCACCACCATGTTATCAAATGCTTATGCACTAAATATTGTTAGTACATGGGGCTCCCCTGGTTCAGGTAATGGTCAGTTTAATGGTCCATCAGGTATGGATTTTGACTTTAAAGGTCATTTGTATGTAGTCGATACTGGTAATAACCGTATACAAAAGCTTAATGCCACAGATGGAAAATTCATTACAAGTTGGGGTTCTTCTGGCTCCGGCCCAGGACAGTTTACTGCTCCTACT
>DATBGR010000245.1:0-1717 GCA_036557905.1 Nitrososphaeraceae archaeon
AAGCAGTTATCTGTTTTTCTAATTGTTTTCCGGCCTGATTCGTTACTATTATCTTAACTAAATGAACTATATACAATCTGACAGAAACTTAAGAACTAGCATTTAAATATTGATAACTTAATTTTGATTCTTTATGTAGAACGCTTGAAAATAGTCATACAATTATTCTGCATTTACAGAAATGTATTGACAAGAATTTGTCTGAGGTTGTTGTCTTATTCGTTACTATGATAAAGTATAAATAGTCGTCTATTGTAGTTGCCTAGCAAATTGAGTGACCTATGTGGTAACAACTAAAATGACTGATGTGATAGTTATCACAATGGGAATTGCGGTATTGGCAATACTTTTTGGGCCATACATTGCCATATCAATATCCCTCATTAAGCGAACCAGTACAAAATTAATAAAAAAACTTAAGATTAGTTATGACGTCCTTTATAGCAATTTTGGAAGATCAAGCAAGCATAGATTTGATCAAAATGCAGCTAAAATTGTGTTCATTCCAGTTTTTGGGACTTTTAGCATAGTTTCGTTCACTAACTTACTTGGTGTGAATACCTTTTCATTATTAGGGATAATAATAATTCAGAATAAGGAAATGATGGCAGTATTACGATGGAAAAAAATGTGTAGATACCATGGGTAATAACAACAATAGAATATCTGTAAGGATATCCGATAATATCAATGTGTTATGCTCTCGTCTGCATCCCACAGAAGAAATAATTCATGCAACTGGGCATATCTATGCAAAAGCTAAGGAAGTAGGACTACTTCGTGGAAGGGATACCTACGTAGTACTTGCTGCGGCTGCCTACATTGCCTGTAAGCAAACAGGAATTGCAAAAACAATGAATGATTTTACTTCAATATTGCATATTGGACGAAGAGAGCTAGCAAGAAATTATAGATTACTTATTGGTAAACTCTCTCTTACAATACCAACTAATGATCCTTTCACACTTCTTGACCAGCTGGCAAACAAATGCAAGGTTGGAGAACAGACAAGGCGTCAAGCAAACATACTAATGAACTATTCCTTACGAAACGACTTTCATCTTGGAAAGAATCCCATGTCAATAGCGGGTTCAGTACTTTATATTGCATGTGAGACCACATCAGATCGTCGCAGTCAAAAAGTCATTTCCCAAGCAGCTGGAATAACTACTGTGACACTTGCAAATAGAGTTAAAGATTTAAAAGATTTGCTTTGTAATAGTGGCAATAATATCAATAGAACATTATTAAACGATATCAACAGAGCATCTCTATTATCATCGTTTAACAGCTTGGGATCACTAAATTGAAGTCAGATGATACTGCGGAGATCTCTCAGCAAATTGATGATCTCAATCTCAAAATTATTGATATTTTAAATAAAGACGCTTCAACATCATTTGTTGATATAGCAAAACGAATTGGTGTTTCAGATGCCAGCATACACATAAGAGTTAGAAGAATGATGGAAACAAGAATTATAAACAAATTTACAATATCTGTAGATAATAACACTCTAGGTTATGATCACCTGGTATTTATAGGAATAAAGATTTCGCCAGGTTATGCGGATCAGATTATGCTAGATATATTAAAAGTTGAGGAAGTTTTAGAAATACATGAGTTGCATGGTAAATTTGATCTCTTACTAAAGGTACGCGCCAAAAATCTAAATCATCTCAGGGAAATAGTAGAGAACAAGATTTGCAAAATTCCT
>DATBGR010000246.1:0-22726 GCA_036557905.1 Nitrososphaeraceae archaeon
CCATCGATAATAGTTTCTGGATCCTGCTTGAATTTTGACAGGGAAAGAGAAAAGATAATGGAGTTTATAGGGGAGTTAGAGTGGGGAGTACATGCGAAAAGCCAGTGCGAATGCTCGTCGACAGGCAAGGCCATGGGATGGGATTTTTTTCAACTTTACTTCGATCCCTACTTTGTCGAGAGTCTGCTTGATGTGCACCCGGAAATAATGAAAGAAGAGGGAAGTATGTTAGAGCAGCAATTTGTCCTTTGGTTTGGTAGACAATTAAAGAGACGAAGACTTGAGTATCATCTGAAGTTGAGTGACATTCCGTACGAATCTACCTCCGGGTTCAGATTAAATCCTGAATATTATAGAGATGAGAAAGAGCTCGAGGATTTGAGATAGATTACTTTATGTTTTGATCGCGTTGATCGGAAAAGGTATAAAAGAATATTGATTCGGTACTAAGCGTGTGAATCTCAGGCAGATGTCGAACAGACTGGCTAATCTTAAATCCCCAGATCGCTAAAAATAGTTTAAGTCAATTCATCATCCGACTTGTGAAAAAGAAACCATCTTATCCCGTACACTTCAATCCAAGTGAAAAGAAAAAGAATTCTTAAGGATTGCTATCCGCCATGTTGACGACGTTTTACCAAAATTTTCATTTAATGAATTGACACAGTTATTCCTCTTGATCAACTATTATCAAGTGGTACTTGTACAAATAGTAAATTAACCCTTGATGATTGGTGCATAGTTTACGTAAGTTTATCAAGATCTTACGAATACATAACTCATTATAGTATTGCAATTCTTAAACTATGGAATGAGTGGTTTTTAGAAGTGACCTCCAAAATGTTAGAATGTTCAAATCGCATACACATAGCCAGCTGTGCTTCAATTCTCCGGGATGGAGGCGTCATCATATATCCTACAGACACTGTGTATGGGATAGGTTGTAATCCATATATTGAAGAATCGGTAGAGAGAATCTTTAAAATCAAAGGTCGTAACCAGAACAAGGCATTACCAATTCTGGGATCCAATGTTGGCGATATTGAACGACTAGTTCATATGAGTCCTATCGCAAAAACACTTGCTCAGCATTTTTGGCCTGGTCCATTAACGATCGTCTCCCCATGTATCGATGGAAATATATCGAAGAGAGTCACTGCTGGAGGAGAGAAACTGGCAGTTAGGATCCCTAGTAACACTTGCACTCGAAATTTAATCAGACTTTGTAAGTATCTTATAGGAACTAGTGCAAACATCTCGGGCAGAGAACCGTGCACGAGTTCTTTTGATATCCTGAATTCTGGTATCTCAGGATATGATGTCTTTTTGGATGGAGGTGTTCTTGTAAAAGGAAGAGAATCAACCATTGTGGATGTGCTCGACTCCGACTTAAGAATTCTTCGACAAGGTGCAATTAAAACTAACAAGATCTACGAAGTTGTATCGACTGTACTAAGCATAGACTTAAGGCAGAAGAACAAAAATGATTGCTAACCTCATCGTTTCAACTTTTCGACACAGAGAAGAGGATGCGAAATATGAATTGGATGAAATACTTAGAGATTTTGGGGATCCAAGTCCCGAATGCTTTCTATCCAAAATTTCTGGAATTGTTTTTGCATATTCAACAATAGATCCGCTTGAAGTAATTCTCAAACTTAGAAACCTTGTTAGAGATGAGCCTTGGAAGATTCATTACATTCTACGAGTGTTACCCTTAGAAATCACATTACCAGCCAATTTAGAGAATATCTTAAGAGCATCGAACAAACTAAGACAGAAAATAAAAGATAACGAATCATTTAGAATCACAATAGAAAAAAGACATACAACTATGTCTTCTTCAGTCATCTTAACAAATGTGGCTAGTAGATTTACAAACAAAGTCTCACTAGATCAGCCAGATTGGATCATTCTCATCGAAATAGTTGGCGACGTAGTTGGAGTTTCCATACTGAAGCCGAATCAGTTATTTAGCTCGGTTGTAGAAAAGCGCAGAAATGCTATCTAACGAGTAACGCTGAGCGTTCTACTAAGTATTTTAGAAAATCAGCATCATCAAAAATAGTGTGATCGATTCCTAGTTTTGCTGAGACCTTTTCTTTCTTCGCCTGTTCAGGTTGCAGCAATATGTCTCCACTACACCCAAATTTTCTGTATATTTTTTTTTTCGCTATATTCAGAGCATTCTTGCTTTGCGAATAAAGCAGTACGCAAGCGCTGCCGGATTTGGGACATCCAGCAAAAAGAATAGCATCGGACACTTGTCTAGAATAGGAAAATCTCAGCAACAGATCAATATCTTCGTTGCGAACAAAAATATTATTTCTTTTTTTCGCTTCAAATGTAATGGTCACAGTACGCAACAGATGTTCCAGACCATAAATTACGCTAGCATTGATTATTTGAAATACAACTTTTGGATTTAGCTCAGCCTTAATATCGAATAACATATTTTGGATGTCCCGTGTTTCTGACAAACTGATCAAAATTGTTGAAACGAATATTCCAGGAATTTGTATTGAAGTATCCACACTTTTGAATTTAGTCAATTCAATGAGAATCCCTAGAACATCCCACCGTGGACTATTGTAACTATCTTTATAACGTCTCCGGTTCTTACAATGGTATCGTAGCCTTCCATTACGGAAGTGTCCTTCCCGTTGATAACAATTAACAGATTGTTGTTTTCAATAATACCTTTTTCGGTTGCATTTTCTTTCAGAAATTCCAATATGTCATTGACTGATGCCTCGTAACTATCAAGAGATATTTCTGATTTACCAAGTGCCTTTCTAGCACCTCCTAGCAAACTTACAGTTATCAATCAGAAATGAAATCAATCCCTTCGCTCAGCCAGCTGGAGATCTTCATCTTCAGATATTGGTACTTCCTTCTCAGCACTCCTGTGAAGGTATGATGTGATATATCCTGCAATTTTATTTCTTAAGACCTTTGATCTGACTGTCGCAAGTTCTTGGACTATTTTTTTATTTTCGTTAAAGTCGGTAGTAAATTTTTCAGGATATTGCTGTAACAAATCGCTGGAGATACGCCTAACTCGATCCATATTATTTAGAACTAGCAGATACAGGATATTTTATCTTTATTATTATTTTTGATGTTATATCTGAGTGTTATCACTTACATTATTGGACCAGACTTCTGGGAAAATAGCCTACGAACTTTTTAAAGAAATCATATCTTTAGGATATTCTATCGGATAGGAAGTACTTGCATTTTTGATCTCTGCATTCAGAGATGTGTCAACATATTGCGTCAATACGCGTGCTAATTCTGAACTTTCGTCAAGTACAAATGTACTAAAATTCCCCACTCTATTGACCTCTTTAATAAGTCTACACTTCATAAGATGAGGTAATGTTCTTTGAATACTTTTGATCGGGATGTGGGTAATATTGCTAATTTCAGCCGCTGTGTAATCTAACCCCCGGTTAATAAGGAAGAAGTCTAAAATTCTTGCATTGTAGTTTACAAATACTTTCTCAAGTGGTCTATTTTTGGTGAAATCCTGGGCCGCGGTGGAACGTCTCTGAATCATTGATTTACCTGTTGTCAATAGGATTATAAAAACATGAGTCAATTTTAGCCCAATGAATCACGCATAGATGCTTCTGCATTTGCCGCAGATTTAAATATACGTCGATAGGCATTCATTATTCGATATTTGAAGTCTGTTGAAGAGTGGCGCAAATGGACATTAAGGCAGCTAATAGGAAATGGAATACACAACATATTGTCGGAGGATCAAATCCGCCTAGAGTCTGGCCGCCATTATGAAATGAACCTCGAATATGCTATTCGTTCTTTGATGGATAGAGGAATAATTATGTCCTTGGAGTCGAACCACGTGCGCAGATACGTGGTTAATTTTGACAAACTAGAACTAGCCCAGCAAATGATGAATTCTGAAACTGATCAAGAGCCCGAGATTATTCAACCATACATGGCAGAACCAGACGGGTACGTTTATTGGTTCGACAATACAGAAACTGAACGAAATTTCAGAGGACAGAATATATATCGATTCTACGTCAAAAATACAGACAGTCTTAATTTTGCAGTGCAACTACTAGCAAAGCCTATGGGAAATGCTAAGACGATAATGATGGGTTCACTAAATGATTCCGATTCGTACATCTCAAGATTGTGGACAGCCGCAGTAAATGTTTCTGCAGAGGCAATTGATGGGAGTTTCATACTCCAAAATCTCCAAGATAAGGATAGGATTGCTTGCGGAAACAACAGGCAGCGTGGGAAAATTGCGTTGGATATTTTCCGAAAACTTGGCTATATACAGAAGGTCGGAAGCAAAGGAAACTCGACCAAGTTCAAGTTGACCGGCACAAGACCATTCACTGTAACGTTGGATGAGATTTTTACTCAGACAAGATAGTAACCTACGGGCTAAGTTTTGCGAATCATATGCTTCTGCCTAGGAAACGCTTGGAATTAGTGCGGAGCTGCTCAGCCAACAGAGGAAACGGAACTTTCAGCAAATAGGAGGCCGAGTTTATCACGCTAATCAAGAATGATGAAGATATTGAAATAAGATTGTCAAAGCACTTGTAGTACCTAACCGGTCCGTCGGTTTCTACTAAAATCCTTTCTAAGTCGGCTTTTAAAAATGACTCTTTCATAAACTTTGAATATACTAGGGATGGTCCATACGAAACATAGAGACCCAAATCCATTGCACGTTTTAGCTGTTCAGGTGTTCCGGAAAACCAATGAAGCAGCACACCATTTAGCCGATATGTATTGATAATATCCAAAATCTCATTTACAGAATTACGACTATGTATGGATACTGGTTTGTCGTACTTTTCAGCATAGCTCAACATTGAATTAAAAACGGATTTTTGTTGATCATATGATACATGATTTTTTGACTGGTATGATGGATCCAAGCCCACTTCGCCAATACCATCTACCATCAATTCATTCCGGTTCAGTAGCTTTTCAAATTCTTCAATGTCCTCGTTCGCAAATTCTGGATGTATACCAATAAATTGTGTCACGATATCCTTTGTATCACTATTAAATATGCTGAGACTTCGTAAGCAAGTTTCTATATTTACAGTGACTGAGCATGCATTAATTCTTAGGCTCCTCAATGTGCAAAGCAGATATTGGAGATATCCGGAATATTCGTGATCAGTGAGATGAATATGTGCGTCAAACGCTAAATTCACATCTTTCAAGTAATAGCTACTCTAAAGAACATCTTTTTATTTAACTTAACATGTCCAAAAAGAAGGATGTTTTATGGACTTTAACTGATAAAACTATATACGAAATAAAGAAAAAATTTTCTGTTGATATCAAAGGTTGTTATATATGCCTAGAGTCACTTTCATTATAGTTTCAAGATATTCTTGGCTGCTAGTCTAATGTCATCAGACTTTATGGTTTTGCGCCCAGCATGGATTGAGAGGTCAAGTGCTTGAGTCGCAATTTGCTGTGCTATTTCCTCTAGAATCTTCCTGAGTTCATCGGCAGCTTCATCACTTACTCTCTCGGCACCGGATTTTTTAATTACTCTATACATACTAGCGAGTCCAAGTTCGGGATTAGACGACATAGTATACTGATGTTTAAGGATTCCATCCATGTTAAAAACTTTCCAGCTACATCGAGTCGATTAGCACGTATATGACAGTCAACACTCCATTGTATGTTTTTTCCTTCGAAACAGAGTATGTATAAGAAATAGAGTAATTATGATTTCTAACACTCGTACCTTAAAGTGGAACGATTGGTACATGTATGAAGTCTACCAAACATCGACAAAAAGTTGGTTTGTATGTTAATTATTTCAATCCGAGTTCAAATGACAATTTAGTAAAGTCAATTCTCAATGACTCCATGATAGTCTTGTTGTATATTGCAGCTGCAGGGTGAAATGTAATAAGATAAGACAGTCCATTTTTTTCTAAAATGTGACCACGGTTTGAACTAAATCCATTTCCGCCAATTAGTGTTGAGTAAGCCGTTCTACCCAACAAACCAATTATCCTTGGCTTAAGAACTGCAATCTCCCTGTTCAAATACATTCTACAGGCCATCATCTCAACTGATTTGGGAATTCTGTTATCTGGTGGTCTACATTTCACAATATTGGTAATGTAGATTTGAGAACGATTAATCCCAGTGACTTGTAAGACAATATCTAATATTTTTCCAGCTTTTCCTACGAACGGTGTGCCAAGGTGATCTTCACTCCTACCAGGAGCTTCACCTATTAGCATTGCTTTTAGAATTGATGACCCGTTACCCGGTACAGCTTTAGTTCTAGCACGAAAGAGAGCACAGCGACGACACATTCTCACTTCTGATGCAATATTATTTAGAGAATCAGCAATAATAAATCTACTAGTAAAATTGAATAAAAATGTTATCAGATTCGACTAATCAGAGTCTAACGATTGCCAAACCAGTATAGGAGATGTTAGTAAATACTACAACGTTGATTATGATGCAACGTCGACGCTTGTATGCTGTGGTATGGACTGCTTTAGCGCAATCAAATAACGCTTGTGTGAAAATTAAGATTAAGTAGATTAGTTAGTAAGAAAATACCCCCTTATCATCTCTACGAGAAGGTAGGCTTCTACTAATAGAAGGAATGTTAGCGAATTCTGGATGAAACTTCTATCTTTTGTGAATATAACTTGGCTTTGGATTCTAAATATAATGGTATTGAGTAATAAACTAGGACATCTTGGTTACATCCTACCTCACTTTCATTGTTATTGGGATAATATTTGCTGGAATGCTCTCGATCGGTCATCAGGGTGATTCTGCTGTAGCCATTTCTGTTAATGGGACATCGACAAGCCCTGCCGTCGGGAACTCCAGCGCATCCCTATCAAAACAAGGGCTACTACACGGACTTGTGATAAAAATAGTTTCACCGCCACGTGGTCAGCAAGTACCGACCGGTGGCAATCTCACTGTGTCTGGCGTATCCTCGGATAATCCCAGTACCAATTGTCAAGTATCGTTATTATTGAACGACATGAAGCCTTACCAGAAAACCACACCTATTGGAAAAAGCAATCCCGGAGAGGAAAATTATTCCTCATGGAAATATATTATCAACAGTAAATATGGTACAATTAAGGCAGGGTCAAATAAAATTACATCAAAGCTGACTTGCAACACTCCTAGTCAGCCTAGTGGAATATCTAAATGGTATAGTATTAACATAACAGGGACTCGGGAAAAAGTAGTCGCGCCTGGCCATTCGGTTGCAAAGCTACCAGTCCGCAATATTCAGAATCAATCTAATACTAGCTTATTACATGCAGATTTAAACAGAACTAGCCCAGTGCAATTAACTGCGTCAACTTACAAACCCATTCAGCCTACCAGTATAGCATCGAAAACAAACTCTAGTGTGAGTGTACCACGTACATTGGTTGCGTTCTTAGATGTCTCCAAGGATCCGATTGCACCTGGTCAAAAACAAACAATCAAGGTTATTGTTTCCGATGGCACAACTAATGCCAGGATAGCCGGAGCAAAGGTAACAACTGATGTTCAACCAACATCATCATCTTTTCTAGAAAGACATTTCGTCGGCTTTACAGGTCCAGATGGGAAAATATCAAAGTCATGGAAGATGACAGATGACGGAAAATCTGAATCTAATTATAACATCTTCTCAAAGGTTTCTGCATTTGGCTACGAGGATAAAATTATAAGCGCAACATTTAGGGCCGCGTCTCCCCAAGACACCGTGAATAATATTAGTAACAGAGTAGATGATTTGTCCAATAAGATTATCGATGAAGTAAAGAAAGGGTTCGATCAAAATGCACTAATTCCAAAGCTTCCAATTCCATTTAATTAGGCTTCAAAATAGATCTATTCTTTGCTTCAAAGATTTTGCCTCATCCGAATCAAATCCATGTCGAGGACAAATTGTCCAAAACGCATTAGGCAACATTAGCAAACTCGGAGTGTGTGCTCCCTATTTTCCTCATCTCGAAAAAAGCCCTCCCGAAGCATTTATTTTTACTAGTAAGAACATTTCTAAATCAATGAATAAGAAGCTAGTTCTAATTATTTTGATAAGTATCATAATAATTGGCATAAGTGCCACACTGATCGCGATCAATCCCTCCAGTACTATAATACCTATACCCTCACCAACGACTTTACATTTTCGAGATGGAAATAGATCAAATATTCATGGTATGAGCTCAGGATAGTTCGTTTATTATGATAATAGAAGTGGTGAACTGCTACCTTATTTACACTTATGAGATCAATTACATGATTATAAAAATATCTGAATTGAATCCTGAGTTATGAGAAATATCCGAAAGTAGTACATGATACTTCCCTACCGAATTCAGAATGAATTATGAGGACTTTTTTACTAGAATATGGAAGAGACTATTATCTTGTCTTATCTCAAGTATGGGCTGGGAACGTAGTTCAGACCATCTCATCATCTCGAGATCGGCGGTTACGTCATCTGAAACTATGTGAATCACGTCACCTATATTGACCCGTTTTATCAAATCATCTAATTTCGCAAGAGTAGATGAGCATTCTACTCCTATTTCAAACAATTCGTAGTCTGGAAATGCCACAAAACATCTGGTATGCAGTCGCTTTATCTGAGATCTTACAATATCATGACAACTTTGAATTGTATCGAGATGTTTGATTTCCAAGCTCAAATTTTCGTTCTTGATAACTGAGACCCATCCATCAGTATATGGAGAATCATTTACTAGCTTAGGATTGCTCACTACTGCATCATTAATTTCAACTATACTTCCCGTAACAGGAGATCTCACTACCCCAAAATATCTACCGCTTTCTATAGTGCCCAAACTTCGCCCTTTTGTAATATTTATATTAATTCCCTTCAGAGATACCCTAATCAATCTACCAGCCAACGAGGAAAAGATGGAATTAATGCCAATTCGAACCAACTTATCACTTTCAAGCTTTGCCCACACAAAGTTATCTGGATCGTAGAGGATGTCCTCTGGAAATGTGCAATGATCGATTTCCATCTAGCTCAACGACCTCATGCAAAGAACTAATACAGGGGTTATGCAGTCAATTTAAGTATTCCTTCTCGAGACTGAAGCCACGATTCTGCTTTGAAACGTTGGATAGAATCACTTGTCATATTTGTCTGTAACGAAACATATTCTTGTAAATCAACTTGATGGGCCATTTTCTCATTCTTTCAATCCATGAGTCCTTGTTGCCATCCGGTTTTGTTAGATTCAAGGCAAGTGGCTCCTATTACATCTACACCATTTTGCATTTGAAGTCCAATAATCCTAGCTCTCTTATGAACTGGCAGACCATTATAGTGAGAACTTAGACAGGTGTTCAGAAAGTGCTGGTTCGAACGATGTATTCGGTATGGTATAATTTGCACATGTTATGTACGGCTTAAATTTCTTGATATCCTATTTCATTGAATGAATAATACTTTGTGTCAAGAGCCATTGATATACGTATTTGTAAATAGGTGAATAGGACTTAGTTATGCGAAGACATATATCCTAAGAGCAAGGTTTTGTTCAACAGTCCCTATAGTTAGTACTTCGAAGTCTCGGTGAATTTGATTTGAGTTCTACCTACATTATTTTTACACAAGTCGATGCAATTAAAGATCGCTAATAACCTTGATAGCATAACACAATTTCCGAGAATGAAGTAGCTATTTTTTAAAAAGCTTAAGGACCTTTATCATTACGTTTATTGACGCTGCTGACAATATCCACGACATCATAGTACTAGCAACAGCGGCTTGGTACGGGGCCAATAATGCCATTTGTAGCATTTGATATCCTAGAATGACCTTTGACGAAGAGTAAATCATTTCTGATACAGAAAAAGTTGCAATCAATTTTTTGACGTCGCTCTTAATTATTTCACCTTTTCTTTTCCCGTTAGCCGGATCTACATATCTATATTTGTTATCACGATAGTACAGGAAAGCAAACAATGGGAAGAAAACAGAATATTCAGCAGCTAGAGATACAACAGAATTCGTAAAATTGTTCGTATATCCAAAGTGTAACGCATAAAGTTGAGTAATTATGCTGCCCACTATTAATGATGCCAATCCAGACAAAATTATATTCTTGTTGAAGAATATTACATCTTTATATCTATGATACAGGCACTGGAGCTTTGATGTGTTATTGATTTCCCTTTCCATTTTCTAAAGCGGGCACTCTCTCATATTTGAATGAAAACTATCCTTATGTTTCAAAACATCGCTCCTACAAGTTCGTTTTGCAATGTCATAATTAATATATTTTAGGCAGCACAATATATATCTTTGACAACTTTGCAAATTTAGCCAAAATTTTGTTATCGTCCCGATTTCAAATAATATACCGAGTTCTGATTCTGGTGCAATCAACGGAGCAAGCTTTAATCCTATCTATGATCAGTAGGATAGCAATTGGCGAATCAAATCAGGCAATAGGTTGGAGATGTGCTCAAATAACTGTGAAATCGAAGCAATAGGTACTGTGAGTTAACTTCGTTGTCATGAGGATATGAAGTACGACACAGACCAACATGATACAAAGCAATCAGAATTGTTTGACTCACTGGACCAGCACCAAACTTTTGAGGTATTTCAATTATAGTATGGTATTTAGGATAAATGATTAGTCTAATACGAGATTCTATGTAATAGTAAATTTTTGATATTATTTCTCACAGTATAAATGGCGTGAAATATATATGAGATGATACCGAAATTAGTACACTATTGGAAGAAGGATATAGTAACGATATAAATAACACCAAACGTAGGACTACAAAGAAAGGAATTATAATAACTTGTCTAATTGTAGCTGGAATCGTTCTTGGGAGTTTTTTGGTATACATCATCCCATGATGTGAGAGGCTAGTCAGGAACGAAAGATGAATTTTGCTACTGGGCCTACATCTTTCGAGCTGAAAGCATACCTAGCTCTGGTATGCAACTAGAAGTTTGGATTGGATTGGATTGGATTGTGTGAAGAAGGCGTCGATGAAAAAATGCAAAAATACTTAACCGATATGTAGTAGATTGAATTGGCTGGGGCCAATAATTTTGCAGTTGAACGGTCAAAGTCCGATAGATGTGTAGACTGGATGAACTCTTACTCTAAGAAGCATAATAAGAAATTCGAGGCATTGCTCAGCGGTAGATATCTCATAACCAAAAATTTTGGAGAATTTGAAATGATATCGTGGAAAGGCGATTGGTCATTTGCAAGACAGGTATTCGTCCGTACAAGCAGTAAAGTCGGGGCAAGAGTTATAGAAGCAGGATATCACAAGAAAGGAAATCTCTTTCAAGCTTTTTTTGGAATTAATCAAGAATTTGCAAAGGTATATAGCAATGGTACATTTATTGGCAATGTGGTACTTGAAACCAAAGCTGGAAATTGGATTGCTAAATTTGAAAAGCTAGGTTAAGGATCGACCATAGTGAAGTTAATATTTTGTACTCCCTTTTGTGTCTTCGTATTCTTGTTGAACGAGGAGAGATTGCATTAACATTAATTCGAAAAAGTATCTGTTTTAATTTTCTCGAAGTATACTCTAATGCAATATAGGGAGTTCTAGTTATTGTCAGATAGTTCAGTCAATCCAACTTTTTAAGTATTAGACCATGTTTCTCGTCGTAACCAGTCACGGTGACTCTAGAGCCTATAGGGAGATCAGCCGAATTTGCAATATTACTCAAGAAGCCTGACGCTCTAATGGATTTATCTTTCAGTTTGAAAACTACCCATGCATAAGATCCAGCATCTTCAAACCCCTCGGGTGCCACCGCGAGTATTGTATAAGTGACTACTGTGCCAATTCCGTTAATTTCTTCAGCTTCAAAGGAATTCTTACCACATTTTTCACAGAAATAGACAGTTTCCAACATGTAGTGGCCACAATTTGTACATCTATTTGCGAGTATTTTTCCCTCATTTGCAGATTTAACAAATTTGTCCCGAACACCCTGACGCTCTTCTTCCTGTTTCGTATTAGACATCGATTAATTGACCTTTTTAAAGATATGTACTGCTGCGCTAGCACCAGTCGCACCAAAGTTGTGAGTTAGGGCAATTTCAGCATCCTTAACTGTTCTCTGACCAGCCTTACCTGTGAACTGTTCAAAGACCTCTACTACCTGTCCAATTCCAGTAGCACCTATTGGGTGACCTTTGGCCTTTAATCCACCAGAGGGGTTTATGGGAATTCTTCCAGTTCGTTTTGTTTCTCCTTCCCTGGTGAGGGATGCAGCCTTACCTTTCTCGAAGAATCCAAGATCTTCAGTGTCGATTACCTCAGCTATTGTAAAGCAATCGTGCACCTCGGCAAAGTCGATATCGTTGGGCGTAACACCAGCCATTTTGTAGGCCTGTTTTGCCGCATTGACTGTGCTTGGTATAGTTGTAATGTCTTCTCGTCCCTGTATAGCTGCGGGGGATGCTCCTCTACCCGACCCGATTATCTCTATATAAGGTCTACCAACGGATTTGGCAAACTCTTCATTACAAAGTATAAGTGCTGACGCGCCATCTGAAAATGGGCAGCAATCCAAAAGCTTCAAGGGTGATGCAACGACAGGTGATTTTAACACTTCGTCTATAGTTATTTTTCTCTTTACATGGGCTTTCGGATTAAGCATTCCATTCTCATGATTTTTAACAGCAACATATGCCAAATCCTCCTCAGTCGCTTTATAAGTTGAAAGATAAGCCCTAGCAATCGAAGCAAATAGGCCTGGAAAAGAAGCGCCATTACCACCTTCGTAAAAAAAATCAGAACAGTAAGAGAACAGTGTAGTACTCTGGGTAGTTCCGGTATGGGTGATCTTTTCTACACCGACTGCCAGAACACAATCGTAAAATCCAGCATAAACGTTCGCAAAAGCCTCCCTAAGCATAACTGATCCAGAACCACATGCAGATTCGATAGTAAGGCCAGGAACATAGGGAATTCCTAGGTTGCTCATAATTACAGGTGCAATATGGACCTGTTTGTCGGCTGCGCCAAATACATTAGATATGTACCCAGCACCAATTTCCTTTGGAGTGATTCCCGCAGAAATGATAGCTTCCTTCGAGGCATTCAGGGCCAATTCAATGATACTCTCATTAAGCTTGCCGTACCTGGTGCTACCTGCCCCTAGGACACAGACCTTATTTGTCATATTCGCAATATTCCTTTTTGGGTATAAAAAGGTAGAGATAGAGCAAATTTAAGGCACAGTATAGAGGCACTATCTTCCGTTTAAGTCCATTATCATAGGTAAGAATATCAGAATGAACACCTGATCCTTTTTCATTGAATCATAAAGCAAGTGTTACCGCTTAGATTATTATATTGAAACCAATTTGATTATCTAATGAATTGTTATCTTATACTGCTATTCTTACCAAAAATATCTAGATCTTTTTTGTATACGTCAGTTCGACGATTTTCAAGCAAAGGTAAAGTCTCTCTAACATCCCTAACACGGGATATATCAATTTCGACGATTTCCATACCCTGCTTATTTCCCATATCCAAAAGAACCACGCCGAATGGGTCTATGATCATACTCCGTCCACTATAGATATTTCCGACTTGATCCGGCGCAACCACGAATGCTCCATTCTCAATGGCCCTAGCTTTGAGCATAGTCACCCAATGTTCCTCCTTCAATATCCCGTGCACCCAAGCGGACGGTGCAACTAATGTGTTAGCTCCATTTGCAGCTAATATTCTGGACATTTCAGGAAATCTAATGTCGTAACAAATCATTATGCCGATTTTTGTAGGTCCTAGAGTAACAGGTTTGTTAATATTATCACCTGCGACAAATTTAAGCGACTCTCGAAATCCTAAAGCATCATATAGATGAAGTTTTCTATAAACCGAGGATATTTTTCCCATCGAATCAATTATTATTGCTGTGTCATAAACCCGTCCATAGTTACTTGTAGATTTCTCGTATACGGTTGCAACAATGGAAATTTTGTTGGTCTTAGCTGCTTTTCGCAGTGCAGTGACAAACTTTCCTTTGCTGACTGACTCCGCAGTACTGACCAACACTTTTGAGTCTTGATTTTCTGGAGAAAATGCCATTAGAAATTCGGGGAAGCAGACCGCACTTGCATAATTATTTGCGGCGAGGTGAACGTATTCTAAGGCAACGCTGAGATTATCTGCCTTCTGCTCTGATGATTTCATCTGTACTACTGCTACCCTAAATGGATTCACGAAGTTACCGGGATCGATACCAGGGATTACACTAAAAAGCATTTCTAGAGTTCCATAATGAAGATAACTAACTTATTTATAGCAAAAGACAGTTTCATCTGTGTTCAATCGAATCGAAGGATTTCAAGAGCATCCTGAGATCATTTATCTCTAATTATTAAATGCTAAGACAAAAATTGAACAAAGTCCAGCACCTATTAGTGAGCTTATAACATTCACCATATTATTATCAACAAATTTCAATCCTGTATGTTGAATTGTAACAACATCACAGTGAACGATCCTACTTTCAGAGTATTTATTGCATACTGTACATCTGTACTTGCATTGCAGGGTCTCGCCTAATGCACTATCCAGGTTCGTAGACAACATCCCTGAAATAATGCAAGCAACTAAGATAACAATAAACTGACTTGCGTCTATAGAAAAAAATAAGCCACAAATTGTACCAATAACTACGGTCCCCGCAAGCGCTGCATTCTCACCTCTCAAAGTGACTCCACCGGAATGTCCCCTTAGAATAGGTTTTCCCGATATGATAGATCTAGGCGTGGATTTGCTTAGTAATCCAACCTCAGTCGCAATTGTGTCAGCAAGTGCAAATGCGAGCGACCCCGAAAAGAAGAACAAATACAAATTATTGTTGGCAGCAAAATGATAGATTATGGCAAAAAACGCGGGCAATCCACCATTAGCCAATACACTGGCCCATCCTCTAGCCCCTCGATTCTTTTCCGAAAAACCGGCTAATTCTTTTTGTTCATATTTGTGTTTGGTAAAGTATGACGCGATCAGAAAGAAAGACAGCAATGCCAAAAACCATGTTACACCACCGAAAAATAACGTTATGAATCCTATGGGTACTGCAGCAATGACCCCGGAAACATCAATTGCGTTGATTCTATACGCAACAACGGTTAGAGCAATCATTACTGAAAGCCATCCTACCGATTGGTCCAATGGCAGCACAAGGTTATTCCTTTTTCCTCATATACATAGTCTTCAATAATTACAGGTCTAATAGCTTGAATCAGGAACAATCTAAGATACCGAATAGAATAGCTTCAGTTGTTTTTGTATCCTCCGACGATCCAAAAGCACCTATTTTAGCACACATACACACCTACAACATTGATACCTAAATGTGAACATCAACGTCGATCTGGTCGAAATGCTAGATCAATGTTAGCTCATGATTCCAGAGTTAGGGAAACTGCTAAATGGGTTTTCAGCATTACCTAGTCTTGACATATTGGCGTTTCAAGGGAGGCCTATTTTTTCAGATTTGACAAGAGAGATTATTTGTTGCACTCTCTGTCCACGTTTACAACAGTACATTGCCAAAATAGACAAAATAAAAATCAAACGATTCTCGACCGACCAATACTGGTCAAGACCTGTTCCAAGCTTCGGCGACCCTAGAGCTGAGCTATTAATAATCGGTCTGGCTCCAGCTGCTCATGGTGGAAATAGAACCGGACGTATGTTTACAGGCGATAGCTCTGGCAGCTGGCTAATAAGAGCTTTGTATCAATCCAAATTCGCAAATATTCAAACTAGTGATCATAGACACGATGGCCTTGTTTTAAGAAACGCTTATGTCACCTCAGTGGTAAAATGCGCACCTCCAAATAATTTGCCTTTGGGATTAGAAATAGAAAAATGCTCTAGCCATCTTTTAAAGGAAATACAGATTCTAAAACAAGTTCGAATAATCCTTGCACTAGGCCAGATTGCATTTCATACCTATCGTAGATTCTGCCATTTGAATCCAGTTAAATTCAGACATGGGAAGATTTATCCTGTTGGGAACAATGTCACTCTCGTAGCTTCTTACCACCCTAGTAAACAGAATACGAATACTGGGAGGCTTACTTGGGATATGTGGACAAGTGTTTTCAGGACTATTCGGACACTACTAAGGCCAGAGAGCGAACAGTATATAGGACAATCAATCGAATAATTATGTGAACTTAATTCGGGTTTACAGCTTTTATGAACTGTTTTTCTTGGCAATTGCTATCCCATATGCGGTGTTGTATCCGAGCTCAGCGAGTTAACATATACCCTACTTAAAAATAAATTTCGAATAGTAAAGAGGATTGGAGTTATGCCATAAAATTTTGTTTAGGCATAATTCCAGCCTCAATATTCCTATGTTCCTCATTTCTAATCACAATTTCCTCGAAATATCTTACAATCGTAACTTCATCTATCTCAGGTACAACAATTTTCTTATTTTCAACAAGATCTAACAAAAGTGATGGAAAGTTTACCCCTGCCAGGGTTGCAAAAATTGTACCCCCTCCCATCCTTGGATTTACTTCAAGAAGCTTCAGACTACCATCTGAAGATTCCTTCATCTGAATACAACAAGGTCCTCTTATCCCTATACGATTGGCGATATCCATACACAGATCTTCGAGTTTATGATCCCGTACAATTTTACCTTTCGTCGAAATTCCGGCCTTTGTCTGAATTCTAATCCGCGGCACAGCAATGATAGCTTTTTCATTTAGATCCGATAGTACATCGATCGTATACTCTGTCCCAGGAAGAAACTCCTGATAGATCAAATCGTCCATTTTTGACGAAATATATTTAAGTTCAGATTCATCATCGATCCTAATTATACCACGACTGCCCTTCCCAAATCTCGGCTTGGCGATGATCGGAAATTTGTTGATTCGATTAGCATTTTCCGTAGTAAAAGGCAAGGAATAATTATTCCGCAAAAAGAAATAGGTCTGCATTTTGTCACGACAAATTTCAAGGCTTTTCCTATCGCTGACTATTGCATGTACTCCCATATCCAGGAGTAATTTTCGATGTTCACTGTAAGGATAGATGTCATAGCCTGAAGTAGGTAGAAGAACTTGAACCTTATGTGCTTTAATTATTTCCAATAACCTCTGCAAGAATGATTGATCATCAGCTTCTGGAATTACCTCGTTGAAATCAGACATGAAAAACCCAGCTGAAAGATAACTCGAATCAGTCGCTACAATCTTGCCTTTATACCCGCCCATCCTCAAGGACTTGATTGCGTTTATGCCCGATGGTGCGGCCGCGCCAGGAACAAGAACTACAGAGATTACAGGTCTAGCCATCGGACATTACCAAGAAGTATTGTATATTTATCGATGTAATAAATATTTATATATATAGCAGTTTAATTTAACCATTAGCTATCAACCACACTAGTGCAAAAGGCAGCAAGTTATATTATGGACAAACTAGCTGATTATCATATCCATTCGACTTACAATGATCATTCTGACCCAGATCTAACCATAAACAATGTGATTCAATTTGCAGAATGCAATGGACTAAAAAAGATAGCATTTACAGAACATGTCAGGAAAACATCTGATTGGATTCCAAAATACTTGGATGAAATACAGACATGTGCCAAAACCTCCTCTTTAGAAATAATATCCGGATTCGAGGCAAAAATTCTCCAAGACGGTGAGATTGATTGTCCCAGCGAATATCGCAGCAAATATTTTGTGATAGCGAGCTTTCATTCTGTTTTTGGAAATAAGCAGGTTTGGATCAATGCTCTAAAGTCAGTGATCAGAGATTCTACAGTCGATGTCATCGGTCACCTCGCTCCCGAACCTGGTATGAACTTCAATAAATCTGAAATAAGTTCAATCGCAGAGGAAATCTCCCAGAATGGAAAAGTGGTCGAGTTGAATTCCAAGTACTGCAGACCACCATTAGACTGGATAACTGCATTTAGGGCTAAGGGGGTAAGATTTCATCTGGGCAGCGATGCGCATAGTCTTAGGTCTATAGGATCTTTTGATAATATTAGTGACCTTATAGCTGCCGCAGATGAACCGTGACAATCTAAGAGCGGCCTTATGTAGCATGAATCAACTATTTAGAGAACGGTAATGTCTTATTTAACTTACAATTTTCTTGATCAATTTACTATTAAATTATATCGTGTAGTCGTTAGGTGATAATCTTAGGAAATTCTCTACTATTATATATGTTAAAACTTCTTAAATTAGTTGGCCTTCAGAATCGTATGTAAGTAGTTGACTGATTGGAGACGATTGAACGGAAATTTATATAATGGTTGGGATTCCTTATGTTAGTTAATAACTACATGGCTACCTCGGAAATAGGGCAACGGCATAGCGTGAGATCTCTGTTTTCGAAATTTCAGGCAGTTGAAAATAAGGTAATTGCTGATTACATCTCCTCTTTTCCTGAAAGCCTCTCCGAGGCTGTCGATAAGGTTCTTTCTCGAAACGACCAATCTCCGGTGATAGCTGAGACTGTCATGTCAAATAGAGCAAGAATTGTTAAGTATATAGATAATTTCCACCATCAGGCAGGCACTAACACTTCCAAAGTCAAAGAAGGTCTTGCCGCTTTGCAAAGGCCTTCGACTGAAGTGTTGGTTTCAATCCATCAGCCGAATCTTTTCGCCTTCGCAGGGGTGTACAAGAAAATAATTCTCTTGCAATGCTTAAAATCCATAGCTGAACGCAGAGATAGAAATAGGAAATTTGTAAATCTGTTTCTCATAGTCGACCATGATTTCATGGATGAGTTTTGGATACGACACGCTCAGTTACCTAGTATACGTCATGCTAATGGCGTTCTTGAGCTCAGGTTTCCCATTAGGGCCCACGACAGGTGGCGATTGATGCACAACATGCATGCACCTAGTAGTTCCTTGATAGACTTTTGGCGAAAGCAAGTATCTTATTGGCTTAGAAACACGAATTCAGCCTTATTTCCGAGGAGAGAAGATAAATCTCAGCTAATAAAGAATTTCGATGATTTCTGGGACGAAGTCCTAGAATCCTATTCAAGATGCAAGTCCTATGCAGATTTTAATTCATTTATAATCTCTCGTCTTGTAAATAAGGTTTGGGATTATGATACATTATTCGTTCGATTGTCTGACATACCAGAAGTTTTCGAAGATGGGTTCAAATTCCTGATATCTAATTATAAAAAATATGCCATAGCCTTAAACCAAAGCGAGGCGATATTTACCAGTCAGGGTATCAACACTGGTGTTAGTTCCAGCTCTTATCTTAATGCCCCGGTATGGCTGCATTGTAAATGCGGAAGTAAGGGATCTGCCAAGTTGGTCGAAACCAAGACACAACACCTATCTCTAATAGGAAAATGCATAGCTTGCAAAAGCGATCTTAGAATAGAAATCGGATCGAGGAGCGACATTGATTTGTCAGGGGACAAGATACATTCAATATCTCCTAGAGCAATTCCGATTTTATTACTGCTTGCCAGGGAACTCGGCATCGGATGCTATGCTTCCGGAACAGGCGGAAGCCTAGGTTACATGCTGGTAGGCAGCCTGGCATTTGAGCAGCTCAATGTCAATATGCCCATAACCACTGTTTGGCCAGCAGTTGATGTTTATACTGGTGTTGGGCAGTCAGAAGCACTGAACTATGTGAGAGTAAATGATGAAAAAGAACTAGAATCCTATCTGGATAGATTGAAAGGTATGGATTCTGGATTTACTGAACGGATAGCCCCCTTGATCAATGAGCGTTCAATGAGAATTCGATCTGCACAATCTATAAATGATATTCTCGATGAACTGTTTCCATTGAAGGAGTCTCAAAGAACAGTTCGTCGTACGATTAAGATGGCCACTAAAGCAAGATCGGCGATCAATCTAAAACCTTGCATGATTGACTATACGGTAAACTTCGGCATGAGTGGTATCGAGGCTCAATGGAGAGAGAGACTTACAACTAATAATCATCTTGCAACACCAGTCTCCTTGATTACATAACAAAATCAGTAAATTGTGCTGTAATTAAAATGCGACTAAATAATGAATAATAGAATTCAGCTCAATGTGCTCGTTACTGCAGCTGGAGGCATCATCGGAGAAGGAATTATCAAATGCCTAAATTGGGCAAATCTCTCTTCTAACGAAGATTCAATTTTTTATAGAATATTTGCTGCAGACGCCAATACCCAAGCAGCAGGATTGTATAGATGCAACGGCATGGGATTTTTGGTTCCAACTTCATCATCTCCAGACTATATTGATAATATCATTTCAATAACTAAAAGAAATGACATCAATGCGATTTTTGTAGGATCCGATGAGGAGCTGCTGGTTCTTGGTGAATTCCGAAGCAGAATAGAAGCTGAAACTAATGCAAAAATCATTTCTAATCCTTTGACTGTTTTAGAACTTGCCAGAGACAAATGGAAGACCTATGAATTCTTGGCAAACAATAATTTTTCAAGGGCCGAATCAAGCCTGCCAGACGACAAGCGCAATTTCATTTCTCGCTATGGTTTTCCACTTGTGGTAAAACCGAGAGAAGGCTATGGTTCACTGCATTTTGCAGTGGTAAAGGATGAAAATGAACTAGCGTACAACATTTCGAAAATTGAGGAAGCTGGATGGAAACCTATGCTTCAGGAGTATTTAGGAACCACTGGCACCGAGTATACCACTGGCGTAACCATTGACAAACGAGGTATTAAAATACTATCATCGATTTCCATCCAAAAGGCAATCAAGCACGGTCAAACGTATAAGGCTATCATAGATAACTTCCATGAAGTACGCAAGCCTGCCGAAGATATTGCCTTAAAAATTGGGGGTCGCGGACCTATCAATGTTCAAGCGATGAGAGTAGGAGATGAAGTGAAGGTTTTCGAGATAAATCCAAGATTCTCTGCAACCTGTCCTATGCGAGCAGTAGCAGGGATCAATGAACCAGATATAATCTTGAGGAATTTATTCATGAATCAAGAGAATAGGGCGAGAGAATACAAGAAGTTATTGTGCATGAGATACTGGAACGAAGTATTTGTTGATTATTCAACTTATGTCCATACGTCATCGGAAAGAATAGTGAAGGAAAGTAATTCACTCGTCCCTAATTATTTTTAATACTAATTCGGTAAGTGTTACTAATTTGGTAAAATTAGTTTTTACGATTTACCATTTGGATATTCTGACAACTTCAAATGCTTCAGCATACTTCGTATTCAGTTGATATCCTCTGTACTGACATCTGCCTATGATCGCATCTATCCAGTATTCACCGCATCGAATCTTTTGCGAATCGAAACAATTCAAAGCTTCTTTTTTTATTTCAATAGTTCTAGCAATATCAACATAAAGCTGCGGTCTAAAGGCGTACTCGGTAATGCCTCCTGGGATGGTGGTCTCATACATGAAGACATTATTCAGATCTCTACATGCTGCAATGACTGCTCTGGTCAGAGCTAAATGATCTTGATGCGAGTCACCAATCCATTGAGTGAAGACTGCAGCTGGCTTTCTTTCCTTGATAATCTTGTCTATTATCCCGACGAATCTCCTATTGAAAATCACTTCATCTGGGGACAAATCAAGAAGATCTGGATCCTTGCACCCCATCACTTTTGCGGACATTATTGCTTCCGATTGACGTCCCTCCTTAGTATCTGATTTAACGAAATTTGGTAGTGTAGCAATTACGAGGTGGACGTCATAAGCATCATTTTGAGCAAGCTTTGCTACGGTTCCACCCATTCCTATCTCTATGTCATCAGGATGTGCGCCGAATACGACAATAGATTCTTTTGTTTTCATGAAGCTTTCCTACTAACCATGATTATTTGAATGCTCCCAGCAACTTGTAATATTTTGGTCTTAGATTGGTTTAAAATGATCTGAATTGCTCTCTTCTAAAGAATGCTGTGAATTGGTATTCACAACCAAAGTTCTAGATTGCCTGTACCTTCTATAATCCTCATCCACTTCTATTGCAGATGCCAATATCTTACTTCTTATTGATTTAGATGATTGCAAGAACATTTTAGTATCTTTTGGTAGACAATGACCACCTATTCCATCTCTTGGTTCAAGGATATTGACATTCCATTTTGTATTTAATGAATCTCGTAATTCTGCAAAGTTTATGTTATTTGCTTGACAGTAAAGATAGAGATCTTCTGCAAATGCTCTCTGTAGATATCTGTGAGCATTTTCAGCAATTTTTGTAATTTCAGCAATTTCTATTTGGGGTACTGCATGCATACGAATACCCAAGCTCTTGTGTGGATTTGTTAGTGTATCATTTAGTTGTCGTTGATCATGCTGCTTTTGTCGCATTTGTTCTTGTTGCTGTAGTTCTGGTCGTGGTTGTTGTTTGTCGTCTTCGCTACCACCATTATCGCCATCGCCTACAATACCACCATCATAAAAGTCCATTGCTACATCTAGACAGCACTGACATACTCCACCTAGTACTCTTAGTTGATTGACACCATGTTCTTCCTGTTCTAGAGCGTACCAGCGATGAGGAGCATGAGCTACATGCAGTCTATGATTAAGCATTTCAAATACCTTCTTTGATGTACCCTTTGGAATAGTACTTTCTATTGAAACCAGTGCTCCATTCTTTGCCTCTTTTGATATCTTCTCAACTATGGATAGTAGACC
>DATBGR010000247.1:0-2159 GCA_036557905.1 Nitrososphaeraceae archaeon
CAACTGCTCACTACTGCAATGTGTTCTCTAGATATTTGTGACAATTGTTGCATTTTCTCGTCGTCCTAGCTTGCCTAAAGATCCTTATTTGTTCGTGCACAGGTCTGTCTAAGTATATATATTCTATTAATAGAATTATTCCTTAGAACTCATTATCACTGCATAAGTTGCACATATTGGAACTCGTGATATGTAATCATATTGGTGAAAGATCAGAAGTTAAATTCTCTTTAGGATATGTATGATTAGAAAAGTTCAGTCTGCTAATAACCCAAGTGACGTGTTTAAAAAGATAATCCATCATTAACATAAAAGATTTAAGCAATCTACAGGCAATAATGAGAAATAGCATGTTGTAAGCCGTCTAGTCATAACGAGAGCTGACTAAGCAGGCTAACTGAGAACATGCTATGAAATGAACTAACAACTGTCTATTCACAGATGGTTTGGTTGGCCCTTGTGGTATTATTTTTATGGTACTCCAAGCTATTTATTCCTGCCTATCTTTGTAACTTTGGTAATAGGTCAAAAATTTCCACATCCCATATTTAGCAAGAAGATAGTTATTTGGTCATTCCGTCAAGCATATTCTTCGCATTTGGTAAAGTTGTATTCTAATGTAAATAAATTGAGTGGGATGGTAATTGGATGGGATTAGGTTAGATTATATAGGATATTCACCATATGATGGTAACATGTCTATGTCAGTGAAGAAAGCAACACTCCGTGATTTGGACGAAGGTGATGACATTCCTGATAATCACATCATAAATGACTACAAAGACGGATGCGTAATAGGGGACTTTTTTTCTAGGCATAATACCATAGAGGAATATATGGAACTCTTAAGTGAGGCTTCCAAGAAAGTAAGAAAATAATTTAGGAATGAATATGTCGTCTCCAATCTCGTCTCTCCTAATTTTGTCTTTGTCATAGTACGACTAGAATTTATCTAACACAAATCTTAATTTGAGCACTTGTCGCTATCTTGCAACTCTAGATCTTCTTGCAATGACAGATAGCTTTCTATAAGCGAATTAGCATAGTCATCTATTGTCATACTGTATTCTGATGCCGCTTTACTTAGAAGCGTCCATACCTCAGGGCATAATCCAATGATTATGCGTCTATCTGGGAAATTACCCCTCATTTTTAATTTAAATTAATCTGCGATCTTCTTGATTATCTTTGTGAATAGTGTTCCTATTCGTATCAATAGTGTTTGTGGATGAACTGTCGATCACTTGTTTGCTCAATTCCTATGGTGAAATTAGAAATGGCGAAATACATTTTTGAATTAACTTGAAACAGTAAAGATTGACAACGGGTAGTTACTAATCATAATCGTACTCTAGCAAAGACAAGAAATTGTGAACTGTCATACGATTTATCTGCTGTGTTGCTTGACCCAATATATTGAAGCTATTGTTGTTGCAATGAAAACCAACAATCTCTGCAGACTATATCTGTATAAGTGACTTCTGTTAATGTCCATAATCTTTCCTCGTCAAGTTCTTTATGACACCGACTACAAAAAATCATATTGTAATCTTATACCGCTTACTACTATTTCAAATTTATATCGAATTTTAATGGTTGATCTCATTCAAAGGACAAATGCTAAATATAGAATTATTTCAACTTTATAGATTTAGTTTTCTCGTTAATATATAATCAAAATAGTATCATCTGTTTATAGATACTAATGCTGATCCGATCTACATATAGAGTCAGTAGCTCTCTATAGATAGTTTCTTTTGTATTTGTCATAACTTGTATAATTTTATGTACTGACTTTCACATATCGATAATCCAATATCATCATATTATTTTCTAATAGTCAAAGTATTAATTTTTTAAAATCGGATTACATTCTATTTTTCGAACTTTAGATTAAAGTTATGCTAACGACAAATGGAAAAATAAAACGTGATAACTTATGATTACAAAGTGCGTAGCTATTTCCACCCAGGAAGAGATATAAGGAATATTTATGCCAGCCAGAAAAATGACAAGTGAATTGATTCTCTTCTTCGTCGTTTGACGAATTAGTCCTTTGCTGATAAACAAAAACCAAAAGTTGCACCACAACTATCAGTATTATTATTGGCCCAAATCTTGCCGCCATGAGCTTCAATGATGCTCTTTGAAATGTATAG
>DATBGR010000248.1:0-3987 GCA_036557905.1 Nitrososphaeraceae archaeon
CAACTATAACATGCTTAATTCCATTTTTTACAGTTCTGAGGATTTGGATCGTTTGGGCTATGAAGTTTTATCTATGACTAAACATGCCATTCTAATTCATGTTCTTTTCTTTCATTAACATCTTCAAAAACTAGGTTACAATAATGGCATTTTAAACATGTTACTAACCTAAGAGGATAATCTATGTTTCTTTGGATGCCCTTAGCTTCTTCCAATTCCTCTTCAACCATCCCTTTTGAAGAGGATGGATAAACAGTATGATAAGTTATTGGTTTATTTTTCTCCAAATATTCTTCTTGTGGCTGATACTGTAGTGCTTCCTTGTACCGCTCAATTAAATGTCTTAGAGTGTAGCTCCAACCTTGCTTAAAATCTCCCACATGATAAGATTCTGCCACAATATGAGTATACCTCGTATTGGGATCTGTTTTCGCAAGGAATAATAATTCTTCTGGCTTAATGACATCTGTAGAATTAGGTATAGGTAAACAAAGTGCAAATTCTGTTTCATAGACGTTAGACCAAAGCTGTATTTTTTGCTTTTGTACTTCTTCTTCCTTATTGTCATTAACTTGGAAACCTAATGATTTTCCATCTGTCATCATTGTTATATTACTCATTTATCCAGTGAAACTACCAAAAACGTCGGTAAAGATGAAACCCACAATAAACCTGTATCAAGGATTATGAATTTTGAGGTATTGTTCATCTATTATTATATGCGTCCTACCTTAATAAGGTATTCTTTAACTTGTTTTATTTTATATCTCTGTACCTACTCTAGTTAGTTATGATTATGCTCAGACCATTGCTAACATTCGCAAAAGAGTGTTATACTATGAACCTTCGATATCATCTAGTAATTAGTAATAGTGACTTATCGCTTCGGACAAGTAATGTCAAAAGATGGATCTAAATAATGTGAATTATTACTGGCTCTTTGTAGCAGCCTGAAATCTCCGGGCTAGTTGATACATGTTATCATGACATTGACATTGGCAAATTCTTGTTATTTTTGAATCATGAATTGTTTCTGTTACATTGCCTTCACATAATTTATATTCATTTTGTAAACAATTTTCCGATTTATAATCCACCAATTATGCTTATTACGTCTATATTCAATATAAGCGTAGGTCAAGAGTGTTTGATGAAAATAATGTGAAAAAAGTGAAAAAAGATTTATTGTTACGTATTACGAAAGTATTCTCCGGTCATGTATTCATCCTCTTCTATTTCATCTAAGATTTGATTCGTGGATGTGGTATGGTATCATTTTCAACTAATTGGCCGTAATTGCGGCACTATTTTCATCCAACCAAGTCCTACTGTTCAGCTGCCTTCCCAAGTATGTTAGGACAGCTCTTACAGCAACCTCTAAGTAAAAGAATAGAACTCACCTTAATGGAGCTGGAATGACATAGTCCTTTTAGTCATTCGTCAAATTCCTTCCCGCATATATTAGAGCTTTACATTGAGTTATAAGGCTCTGTTGACTTGACCTCGATCCATAGCAAAGAATGTCATAAACCTTGTTTTATCCATATTCATATGAATATATAGTAAATACAATTTCAGCCAATTCCATATGTGCTGTCTGTCACAATCTGGCTTTCTACATGAAAAATGGTCATCGAAGCATTCTGTCCTGTCCTTGATATGCTGAATGAACCTTTCCATCACGTTCTTCAATTCAGCACTATACTTTTGATGAGGAAATCTTAACCATCTAGAGGCCGCATTGTACCTGTGGGCATCATCTGTAAAAATAGGCTTCTTGCCGTAGTCATGTCTTAACTGCTTGAAGAACTGATAATATACGAGAATTGTCCTTTCCCTCGATAGATGCATCATCATCGAACAGACATTCATGTTAGGCTCGTAAGTGACCCATAGCCACTATTCCATACCATCAATTTCGAATAGAGTCTCGTCAACAAATATCTGTCTGATTTTATGTCTATTCATTCTGAGTCTATCAGCCAAGACGGCATTCTCTGAACCTAATTCCATATGGTAACATGACTTCTCTTTACTATGAACGATGATGACAAACATTTGGCTGCTAACCTGAAGCTCCTCGAACTATAATAAAGGTACAAGTCATAACTAATTATAGCTGGGTGTTTCCTGGTTCTATTCATAGACTAAACTAGGACACACCTAGCTATACAGATTACCTGAAGTTAACAGAGCCAGTTATAATCAAGCGCGCATTCCTATAAGATCTTGCAAATTACATTATTCCGATCGTTAACAATAATTTATTTAGGATATGGATTATATTTTAAGTATGACTATTCTACACCACTATTAAAGTAATAGTTATATTGCCTATTCACGTTAAAAAATAATGAGCTGGTGGATTTTTCATAATGGCAACACTTCAAGTCTACAAGAGAAATTCGACATTTGCGGAGTTGGCTACCCTTGTGGAAGAAATAGGTAAATTGGGACTAAATGACACGCTGCAAAAATATTATAGTAAACCTGTCGAAAAGGAAGCAAGGAGCATAGTAGCAGGACCTAGTTTCCTACAATTCTTAAACAAGTTATTTCAGATTCATATATCTGCCGGGGATGTTATACATTTTGAATCTGGTGATACAAGTAAATACTATATGTTATCGATAACTGGAACTTGGGACGAGATAATCAAGTTACAATAGTTCTTGTCTTATAGGCATCCTATTGGCAAAAAGCCAACTTATTGCGTAGTATTATACAAATAGTTTGGTGAATATGATTATGGTATGGTAGATAAAGATGAACATATTATTAAGTGCAGTATATGTGGACGAGGATTAATAGTTAAGGATACGATTAATGATGGCATAGCTTTTCTGAGCCATCTGAAATTTGACCACAGAAGCAGTAAGAGTACCGAGTACTAGTAATACAGGTTTAGGAATAGAAAATAAAAATCATCAAAACTTATAAGAATATGTTAGTTTCCTTTGATGCCATTTGCAACAAGTACTGAATAACAACCTAAACCACATTCTTCACAAATTGGTTTTGCTGCCTTCTTACTACTGCTATTATCAGCACTACCTATACAACATGGCTGTTTTAGCCGCCCCATATGATCCAAAGACAATATAGCCCATGATGGACACTGTATAGGAGTATTGCCTATGCCACCCCAATTACCCTTCATCAATGATAATTGCTTTTCACTGTTGATTATGAAACGTGGGTACTTCTTTCTTAAAGAAATGAGGTTGTCAACTACTTTAGTGCGTTTATCTCCAAAGGGCATCCATAAAGGATCATTTTTTACAAATGGTGTATGAAATTGAAAGCCCATTTTATTCACTTTATCCTTCCATTCATCTATCAAATCTTCGACAGTGTTATAATTTAAAGAGTTGATCGTCATTGTAATCCATATATCTTTCCACGCTGGCTTGCCTTTACGATCCGGTCCTTGTATATATTCTAAAATATTTTGCTTTGTCTTTGCATATGCATCTTTACCTCTAATACTATCATGTATTTCTTCTGTTCCATCTAAAGATATCCAATAAAAATATAGATTTTCGAATCTCTTTAAGGGATATGTTCCGTTTGATACTACACATACTCTTCTTGGCATCTCTTCACAAAAAACTTCGATTATGTCGGGACGCATAGTAGGTTCGCCGCCAACCAAGGTCACAATGTACACATGTTGCTTTTTGAAACTACTTCTAATAATTTGCCTCCACCGCTCTGCGCTCAGATCTTCTTCATCATTTTTTCTATTCAACCACCAGTAACAATGATTACAATGTAAATTACAAATATTGTTAACATCTACTGAGCCATATATTGCAGATTTTGAATGAAAGATTTTAATGCCAACGTATTTTTTAAATATGCTAACAAAAAATGGTACTTCACGGATAAGATCAGTTATACCCCTGCCCAAAACTAAGTCTACCATATGTCTATATATTCTATATTTGGTGAGATTATAAGGTTTATACCGATGAGTTTTGCTTT
>DATBGR010000249.1:0-3004 GCA_036557905.1 Nitrososphaeraceae archaeon
TTCTGTCATGCAGCCTTGAAAATCTTTTGTAAATAAATCGCACAGCCTTTTTTCGTACGGGAAGGTTATTAATTATTGGAGATATGATCTTCCCTACTGGCAGTATTGCTATCAATTCAAGGGCGTTAGATCCACTTTTTGTTTCTCCCTTGGGGAAGCAATTTGATGATGTGTCCTGACGCAGACTGTTACGACCTGGCTGAGATTACTGAACCAGAAGATTGGTTCATAAAAATTTTATACTTCATTACTGTTAATTCCGTGTGAGATTCAGATCCATAGCCCATGTTCTCATCAGTGTCGTATATGTGGAGTTATTTATGAATGTGAGAGTAACAAGTGTGGCAGACCATTTCAATATGGTAAATGTCTCTTATGCGGCACAAATAGATGATTTCTCAAAATGATTAGATCTGAATAAATTTAGTTCACACTCGTTTGAACTTTCATGTCATACCAGCAAGATCACCTGACCTTAATAATTTCATGACAATATCCGACGGAGTTATTATTTTCACTTCATTTTCATCGCTTTTATAAATCAAGAATGGATTATGTACATCCATCAAAAGTTCTGCTGCATCACTTATGGTAGTGTAGGAATTAACAGTAGTATTCAAGTTATCAATAAAACTGATGTCTGCTAATCTGATTATTCCCTTTCTGTACAAGACTTCTCTCCCATTATGACTTAATAGAAATTCAAGTATGTTTCTATCATTTATAATACGATACGATTTGGCATCTTTCTTCCTTTCATCACCTTTTCCTATAGTACCACTGGCTCAGTAGAAACCACCTTTTGTTTAGATATCCATCAAAGCTTTGTAATAGCATAATACAATATATCTATTGAGAGAGTCAAGGTATGTCAGATTAGCTAATACCATGTTACGTGTGTTGCGATATGCTAGAATACCCTTATTTATGCACCGAAAGAGCAATCACATATTCACAGTCTGGCAGCATATGGTATTATTGGTGATACGCCAGTACGAAGGGAAGAGTTATAGACTGTATGTAGACTGGTTGGTTGAAGCATATTATCTGAGAATGGATCTCTAGTTATCACGTATACCGCATTTCACTACTCTTCAGAAATTCACAGAAAGAATCAGTGGAACCATACTAGAAAAGATAATTTCATCATTCATACTTTTTACAAATATAGGACATCTATTAGTTGGAATAGATTCATCTGGGTTCAAAGCAACTCACGCTTCACAATACTATACAGAAAGAGCAAAACTTAGGAGAAGAAAATACATTAAGCTATCATTAGCAGCTGAGGTACTACAACAGATAATTTGTACAATTAAGATCAGACGTGCTCCTACTAGACATGATAACATAGATTTCGGACCACTGATAACAAAGACATCCGAAATCTTACCATTATCAGTGGTTATAGGTGATAAGGCATATGATAGCGAAGTCAATCATATATTAGTAAGAGACATACTCCATGTGCTTAGCGTTATACCAGCAAGATATGAACATGTGCCAATAAGAAATACACATGGTAAATACAGGAAACTAATGAAGCATGGGTATTCCAAATTGTTGTACAGTCAACGAAACAAGGATGAAATCATCATCTCTGTGATAAAGCGACTATTTGGAGAACATATTACGTCAAGACTAGTGAAGACACAGAACAGAGAATTATCATTAAGATAGTATACAATATCCACAGACTGACCAATATTGTTGCGATATCCGTGGTTTCTACGAAGCCAGTGGTAACCTATTCCCTTAAAAACTCTGCTTTCCGTCAGCTGAATCAACATATACAGGTATACTTATAATCCGCAATTTTGATAATTATGATTAGGCAGATGAAAAAATTTAGCTACAGAGCAGAGACAAACTATCCTAAATTTGTATAATTCCGGGATCATGCCGGATATAATTGCCCTTGAATTGGATATAAGCCAAGAGGAGGTGATGCGAATTATTCAAAAAGAAAACAGCGAAGAAAGAAGAAAAATGGTCATTAAAAATTCCTCGAACGTCCCACTGTTGACCAAATTCTATTTTGATGAATTAGTTAGTATCAATAAAGCTATTCAACTAGCACAATCTAGAATGTGGCGAGCCCTGAAAGTGGGATCTGAATTTAACATCTCAATGGATCAGACCCAAGATATTTTGGAAATCTATGCAAAGTCCAAGGTTACAATGGTTATTTTGCATGTGGATTTAGTGGAATCAACTAGGTTGCTGATGACGCTTCCAGTCGATAGACTTGCAACAATAATCCAAGCTTTTAGTCAGGAAATGTCATTAATGATAGCTGCATACGGCGGGTATGTGCTGAAATATGTTGGGGATGCAATCCTAGCTTTTTTTGTGGCTGACCATAGTGACTTCTATCTGCCGTCCATTAACGCAGTAAACTGCGCCTGCGCTATGATTAAAGTAATTCGTGATGGCCTAAATCCGATACTGAATCAATACGATTATCCTGAGCTCAACGTAAGAATCGGAATAGACCTTGGTGAGAACGCGGTGGTACAATATGGATGGGAGACTCGCACGATAGATGGAAAAGTTGTATCAAAAAAGCCCCAGCTCGATATATTAGGATATACGATGAGTATCGCAACTAAAATGACTGCACTCGCAAAGCCTGATCAAATCATAATTGGGCAATTAGTATATGACGTACTAGATGATAAACAAAAATCCACCTTTAAGCTATTGCCCATAAGCCCGCTTATTTGGAATTATTCCAATAGTAATACAGGGGTTATTTATCATCTTTATGTCAGCTTGAATCAGAATGAAAACCAGAAAATTCCCACCATGACCGACTAACAATTGTGATATTCCGCGATTAAATTCTTTACTACGTAGCAAGATACCTAGCAACACTGGGACTGGTCTTGGACAATACCTTCTCGGAAACATCTAAGAATTGTTCTTCTGTATATCTGGGCAGATAGAGCTTCCTGAACCTTGACTGTAATGGCTTTGATAACCGATTTATCTTATTCGCTGT